>JABMMV010000215.1 GCA_013205145.1 bacterium | reverse complement strand
CCCCTTCAGTTACTGGCAGGTTACAGCTCTGCGGTTGACCTTGCGACGTCGGGCTCAATAAATTCGACGCAGAACTAATTGTTTTGCGACTACCTTCATGCATGAGAAGATGTGCCCAAAGTTGTTAGCAGAATTGTGAATTGGGGAATACATGGGTGTTTTAAGCGGGCGAGTTGCACTAGTAACAGGCGGAGGCCGTGGCATTGGCCGTGGAATTAGTGAACTTTTAGCGGCACAAGGTGCAGCTGTGGCTATTAATTATCACAGTGGCAAAGAAGGTGCTGAAGAAACTTTGCAAGCAATTCTGCAAGATGGTGGAAATGCAAAAATTTATGGAGCTTCAGTTGCCGACTATGAAGAGAGCAGCGAAATGGTGAAGGAAGTCATTCGCGACTTTGGCCATATTGATATTTTGGTGAACAACGCAGGCATCGCATCACGCGGTAAATCAGTTGCCGACACCGATGCCGCCGAGGTAGAGAAGTTGCTTGCAGTTCATGCGGTTGGGGCTCACCAACTTTGTGCAGCAGTGCTACCGAGTATGCGCACCCAAGAGCGCGGCGACATTGTGTTTATTTCCTCTGTTGCTACAGCAAATAACTCTGCAAAGGGCGCCCCGTACAACATGGGTAAAGCTGCCATGGAGGCATTGGCCTTCACGTTGGCTAAGGAAGAACGAAGGCATGGCATTCGTGTGAATATTGCCGCCCCGGGTTTGGTAGAGACCGATATGGGTGTTCGTTTGTCGCGTTCCTTAACCGGCAATAAAGAGCTCACCGACCTCAGGTCACTTGATGAAAGTGCCCCCTTTGGGCATGTTTGCCAACCCAGTGATGTGGCCAATGTGGTGCTGTGGTTCTGTTCTCCTGGTTCGGCCTACGTAACAGGGCAACGCGTGCAATGTGATGGCGGGGGTGCCATTTCGAGTTATTAGTAGTCATGGCGTCTGGGTCAGTAGGCAGATAGCCTGCATAGGGTGACCCCCGACGCAACTGCAACTGAGACCCCAAAAGTCAGCCCATTCGATACGCCAGCGAGCCCTATTGAATACATCGTGTCCGTGACTCCTGAAGCGGTTGCGAAACTCATTGAGTTGCGCGACGAAGAGCCAGAAAAAGATCGCTTAGGTTTGCGTATTGAAGTAGTGAGCAGCCCAGGTGAAGACTTTCGCTACGACCTGTCTTTCGATGTTGTAACCCAAGCTGCTTTCGCCGATGAAGTGCGCACCACCGATGGCATTAAAACAATTGTCGCCGCAAATAGCATCGATCTTTTGCAGGGCTCAATTCTTGACTACTCCGCTGCACAGGGTCTTATCATTCGTAATCCAAATAAGCCGCTCGCTGCCAGTGTTGAAGGTCTCGTTCGCAACGATGAATTGTCGGCCAACATTGAAACGGTGTTAGCCGGAGAAGTGAACCCAGCACTTGCTTCCCATGGCGGGTTCGTTACTTTCATGGGTCACGACACCGAAGGCACGGCGTATCTCACCATGGGTGGTGGGTGCCATGGCTGTTCCATGAGTCGAATGACCATGTTGGAAGGTGTGCAAACAACGTTGCTGGAAAAGGTTCCTGGCGTTGTGAAGGTTCGCGACCTCACCGATCACACATCTGGCGATAACCCCTACTACACCTAGTCTCCACATTCCATGAGCTCGTTCTCACGGGCTATTCTCGGAGTATGACGGGGATCATTTCTTATGGCGCATATATTCCGTATTGGCGCCTGCAACGCAGCACACTTGCATCGGCTCTTGGTTCAAAAGGGGCAAAAGGCGCACGTGCTGTAGCAAGCTTCGATGAAGACACCACTTCAATGGGTGTCGAGGCAAGCCGTATTGCTTTACGTGGAGTGAGCGAAAAGTATTCTCCACACTCCTTGTGGTTTGCTACTGCCGAACCTGGTTATCTCGATAAGACGAATGCAAATGCAATTCATGCTGCACTCAGCCTCGACATTTCGGTAAACGCTTTCGATTGTTTGGGTTCAGTAAGAAGCGGTGTTGCGGCCGTTCATGCCGCTGTTGGTGGCAACTCAATGGCAGTGTTAAGCGATATTCGCACTGGTCTACCCGGCGGAAATGATGAATCAATGGGTGGCGATGGCGCTGCATCATTTTGCTTTGGCACCGAAAACGTTATTGCTGAATTATTAAGCACCGGTGCATCAACATCTGAATTTGTAGATAGGTGGAGAACACCGGGTGAAAAAGCAAGCAAGCAGTGGGAAGAGCGATTCGGTGAATATGCCTATGCGCCGCTTGTAGAGGTTGCTTTTAATGAAGCATTAAAAAAGGCGAACCTCACTGCTGCCGATGTGTCGCACAGCATCTTTTCTGGTTTACATGCGCGTGCTGTGAAAGCTGCACCGCAATCTTGCGGCATTAACCTCGACACTCTGCGCGACGATTTTGCTGCAACGCTTGGAAATTCCGGCACCGCACATTGGGGCGTCATGCTGGCCAATGTTCTCGATACGGCTCAACCAAATGAGGTCATCGCCATTGTGGTGTTGGCCGATGGGGTCAATGTCATCTTGCTGCGCACCACTGAGGCACTCGTCGCTCATCAAAAGCAACAAGACAGTTCACTCACCGTGCAAGCTCAAATTGCTGCGGGACGAAATGACTTGTCGTATTCGCAGTTCCTTACATGGCGCGGATTCTTGCATCGTGAACCACCTCGTCGCCCAGAGCCCGATCGTCCGGCTGGCCCACCAAGTTTGCGCACCGCTGCTTGGAAATATGGTTTATATGGAAGTCGCGATGAAAGCGGATTCATCTATTTGCCGCCATCACGCGTCAGTTTGCAGTCGGGCAGCATTGACAACATGGAAATGGTACGGATGGCAGATATTCGCGCAACCATTGCCACCTACACAGTCGACCATTTGGCGTTCAGCATGAGCCCACCGGTCGTTGCAGCTGTTATCGACTTCGACGGTGGTGGGCGATTCCAATGTGAACTGACCGACGTCGACCCAGCAACCGTGAAAATTGGCGACCGGGTGGAAATGTCGTTTCGCAAGCTTTATACGCAAGATGGAATTCATAACTATTTTTGGAAAGCAAAGCCTGTACGTACAGGCGTGAAATAAATCGGGGGACATATGGCAAGTCATGGAATTTGCGACAAAGTAGCAATCATCGGAATGGGTTGCACCAACTTTGGTGAGCATTGGAACAAGAGCACTGACGACCTGCTCATCGACTCATCGAGTGCTGCATTGGCTAATGCAGGAATTACCCTCGACGATGTAGATGCATTTTGGTTAGGAACAATGGGCTCTGGTTTGTCTGGGCTCACGCTCAGCAGACCATTGAAGATTCAACACAAACCAGTGACGCACGTGGAAAACTATTGCGCAACAGGCAGTGAAGCGTTTCGTAATGCGTGTTATGCCGTTGCATCTGGCGCCTATGACATTGTGATGGCAATTGGTGTGGAGAAGCTCAAAGACTCTGGTTACTCCGGTTTGGTAGTAAGTGCACCTGCGGGTGATGGCACCCAAGCAACAGTGACCGCACCCGCAAGTTTTTCATTGTTGGCTCCGGCGTATGCCAACAAATACGGAGTAGACGAAGCGGAATTGAAAGATGTACTCACACGCATTGCATGGAAAAACCACCGCAATGGCGCGTTGAACTCGCGGGCGCAATTTAAAAAAGAAGTGTCGAAGGAAACCATTGCAGCTTCTCCACTGATTGCTGGTCAACTTGGCATTTTCGACTGCAGCGGTGTGAGCGATGGATCTGCGGCGGCAATTATTGTGCGTGTAGAAGACGCGCATAAATACACCGACCGGCCAATTTATGTAAAAGCATTGTCGTTCGTAGCGGGGCCAGCCGCTGGCCCTATCGACCCTTCCTATGACTACACCACATTTGACGAAGTGGTACATAGTGCCAACGATGCATATAAACAGGCTGGAATTACAGACCCGCGTGCAGAGTTGGCAATGGCAGAAGTGCACGACTGCTTTACGCCAACAGAGCTCGTGTTGATGGAAGACCTCGGTTTTGCCGAGCGTGGTACGGCATGGAAAGAAGTGCTTGCAGGAACCTATGACCTCGATGGCGAACTGCCAGTGAACCCTGATGGCGGATTGAAGTCGTTTGGTCACCCCATTGGGGCATCTGGTTTACGTATGCTTTTTGAGTGTTGGACACAATTGCGCGGCGAAGCAGGTGCGCGTCAAATTCCGGGTGTTGGCCAGAAAGACTCTGTGAAAACAAAAGCACTCACACATAACTTGGGTGGAGCTCCAGGAGCGTGTGTGAGCTTCGTGAGTGTTGTGGGAAGCAAACTCGATTAGCGAGTGGCGGAAAACGGTTCAACACTCAGTTGAGCATTTGTAAATAGAGAATGTAAATGTGCAGCATGCTCTAGCGAGACGTACCTGCGTACATAGGAAACCAGCTGTGTACGGAACTCTTTTCCATGACCTTTATTTGCACAAGAGAGATGTGCAAGTTCGTGCAAAATGGTGTGTTGAGTAGGAGCAACCCCATTCACCAGAATGCACCAGTACTCGCCAACAGCCACTGCTTCAATATGTGGTGGCAGATTGTGTGACTCAATGCGTGGGGTGTCAATGTCTTCTTGTTCACAAATCTCGTGCAACCATGCTCTCGCTTCAGGTACGAGCAGCACACGTGTTGGCATTGCTTCGGCAAATTTCTGTTCTACTTCGTACGTGAGCGCAATTTCCGTTGGGTTACTCATGGGGAGAGTTTCCCTTTGCCTAATGCCCGTGGAAATGAGCTGAGATGATTTTTCGAACTGCTGAACTGAGCCCCTGCAGATCTGCCGGCAGAAAATGCATCACGATCAGAAGAGTAGGTGGTTGATGAACTGCGCAAATGGGGAGTAGATAATCGCATTTCTGCGTCAGCTCGTTTTGATTGTTCCACCAATACGAGCCCTGCGCCAGAGGCTTCACGTATGAGCGATGAGTTTTCTTTTTTCAGTTTTTTGTCTACACCAACGGTGAAACCTTGCCACCACGAGGTGCGGAATCGGCGGTCTCCTTGTGGCATGGTACGTAACGCAAGCAGCTCGGCTGTTGTGAAGAGAACCTCAAGTGAATAGAGATCATGAGGAGATCCAAATGCGACCATGGCGACAGTGTTCGGCGCTGTGTCCATCATGTCGCGATATGAAGCGCAATTCACTGCAAGTGAAATGACATGTAAAAGCGCCCCGCGGCGAACGCGGTATGGGCCGGCAAGTACGAATCGTTGAGAAGTGATTGAGCGATGACGATTGCCTGCATTGTCGGAAATGAAATCGGATTCCGAAATATTGTGCTTTTGCATCAGGCGAAATGCCAATGTGAGCGCTGTTTCGGCCTCGGCTTGCGGAGTATTGGGGTGATTCGCTCGTTCCAATATGGCGCGAATTTTTTGACGCAGTGCAGTGCTGTCATCGGCCATGGAGTCACAGTAGTTCTTGCATTGTCGAGCCGTGGCATAAGGTGAGCGAAGCGAGATGGAGGAAAAATGAAGTTTGCATTTGCGACGGCACCACAGGTTTGTACCTGGCAGGAAATGCTCGACATATGGACCGCGGCAGATGCCATTCCTTTTTGGGAGAGCGGCTGGACCTTCGACCACTTTGAGCCTATTTTTACGGGCGACCGTTCGGGCCCATGCATGGAAGGTTGGATTACCCTCACCGCATTATTGCAAGCCACTCAGAGGTTGCGCGGTGGAGTAATGGTAACTGGCATGGTGTATCGCCATCCAGCGGTATTGGCAAACATGGCTGCAACACTCGACCACACAAGTGGTGGGCGTTTGGAGTTCGGTGTCGGTGCGGCATGGAACGAAGACGAGTGCAAGGCTTATGGAATAGAACTCGGAACGATGACCGAAAGATTCGATCGTTTTGCTGAAGGCCTTGAAGTGGTCAAACTGATGCTGACTCAAAAGCAGAGCAATTTCACTGGTAAATATTTTACGCTGACCAATGCGTATTGCGAACCAAAACCCATTCAACAACCGATGCCACCTGTGCTCATTGGTGGTGGCGGTATGAAACGTACGTTGCCACTTGTTGCGCGGTATGCAGATCACTGGAACTTTCCAGGTAACAGCGAAGACCCACTTGGTGATTTGAAGAAGTCTGTAGCGCGACTCAAGGAATGTTGTGACGAAATTGGGCGTGATATGTCTACCATTCGGATTTCTACTCAACTGTGGGTAGACCGCATGAGTGAATCGGAAGCAATTGAGCGAGCTCTTGCCTATGAAGATGCGGGTGTGGGTCTTGCTATTGTCAGCCTTCCACGACCACTTAATGTGAAGCACATCAATGAATATCCAGAATTATTTGCGAGCGTTTGGAAGTGAATGCACCCGCAGAAAAGACGCCGGAGCAAGGAAAACTCGGGGTTATTGCCCTTGTCGGGCTTGCCGCCGGGCTCTTGTCGGGCATTTTTGGAGTGGGCGGTGGAATTCTTATTGTGCCTGGGTTGGTGTTTTTTGCAAAAATGGACCAACGTCGTGCGCACGGAACATCACTTGCGGCGGTGCTTCCTATTTCGGTTTCTAGTTTGGCGAGCTATTGGGCGCACGGCCATGTTGATTGGCCAGTTGCATTGTTTTTAGCAATAGGAGCAGTGG
>JABMMV010000022.1 GCA_013205145.1 bacterium | reverse complement strand
TCAACATGAATTGTCAGTAAAGACTTTTCTTGGTGGATAGTGATTGATGTTGCACCACCGGCGTGCTCTGCGGCATTGCCTAAAAGGTTCACTAAGACACGTTCAATTCTCAATCGGTCAACAAGAATGTGAACTTTTGCCGAGCTGGTGTTGATGAGTGGAATACTCCCAAACTGAAATCGCTGGGCGATACGGGCAATAAGGTCTTCAATGTCAACAGACTCCACGCGCAGTTGGCTAGCCCCAGACTCCAGGCGTGAAAGTTCTAATAGATCAATCACCATGCGGTCGAAACGTCGTACTTGAGTATCGATAATGTCGAATGCTTGCTGATTGCGGTCGCTCAATTCATGTTTTTTTGCTGCCAGGACTTCAATAGCCGCAGTAAGAGCCGTGATAGGTGATCGCAATTCGTGGCTCACGTCTGAAGCGAATCGAATTTCTCTTTCAATTCTCTCCTGCACGGCGTCGGCCATTGCGTTGAACGAGGTGACTAATTGATCGAGATCGGGGTCGGTTTCAGGAGTCAGACGCGCATCAAGTTTTCCTTCCGCAATTTCAGCAGCGGTAGTAGCAACACGACCAACGGGCCGAAGTAGACGTTTAGAGGCAAACCATCCGAGAAGTAGCCCAGTAGACGTAGCGATCACTAAACCAGCAATGACAGCGCTCAAAATAAAGCGAATAATTCGTTCAGTTTCTCGTAGCGAAAATATTTCGAAGTAATTGGCCCCAACCGCAGATACAGGTGTGCCGACTGCTTCGTATAGGCGACCATTGAATGAGAATTTTTGGGAAGCGGCTTTTCCGCTTTGAACTGTCTTCAATAGTGCTTCAGGAATATCTGTTTGAGTGAACGTCAACGGATCTACTGAATAGAAAAACCCCTCGGGGGTAAGTTGCAAGACTGCGAACCCGTCTGTTTCAGTGCGAATGTAAGAAACAAGTGACCCCACTGCGTCACGTTGTGCCTCAAGGTAAGTGCCCATGAGGCGGGCATTACTAAAGGCTTGCGTCGTGATGGCATTTCCGCGTTGCTCTAGCAAATATGTGCGAGAGAACGAGTAGGTAGCAATTCCTGCGAGGAGCGAGGTGGTGAAGGCGATGAGCCCAAATGAGGTGAGGGTTCGGGCGCGCAGACCCCAGCTCTTTTGCCCTTTGTGGCGTAGGCGCCAAGAGTGAGTGCGAGAGCGGATCGGCATTACCCACAGCATTACCGAAAGAAATGAAACCTTCCCACCCGGTGAGCCGCTAAAGGGAAGAAAAAAGGGCTCACCGGGAGGAAAACCACCGCTCATAGTTTGACGCTGAATTGTGACTTTCTGATCCATTTCATGTGCGTTTTCTGTAACAAAATAGGTCTGGTGCTCTGTGCTGGTGCCCTTGAAGCACTGAACAATGGGCAGAATAGAGAGGTGTCCACTCTCTTGCTCATCGAAGACGACGACAACATTCGTCTCGCTTTGCGCTTGTCACTGGAAGATGAGGGCTATTCAATAGTTGAGGCAGCGAACGGGTCTCTTGGACTTGAGGTTTTCTCGGAAACATCTCCAGATGTGGTGCTTTTAGATCTGCGCCTACCCGATATCTCTGGTTTTGAAGTGTGCCGTCTCATTCGGCAAAAGTCATTGGTTCCCATCATCATGGTGACAGCTCAAAGCGACACTCACGATCTTGTTGCAGGTTTAGAGGCTGGTGCTGATGACTATGTCACCAAGCCTGTTGTTCCTAAAGAACTTGCAGCCCGCATACGTGCGGCAATGCGGCGGGTGCAATTACAAGAAGTAACGCAACACAGCGACACCTCGGCGAAGGGCGCATCTGCGTCGCAAGTCAATAACGTGCGCGATATTGAGATTCGTCGAGACCTTGGTGTTGTACGCAAGGGTGGGGTCGAGGTTGCCCTCACGAAAACTGAATATCGTCTGCTGTGCGAATTTGCCGATCATCCTCTCATGGTGCTGTCGCGCGATCAGTTGCTTGAAAGAGTGTGGGGCTACGAGTACCTTGGCGATAGTCGCATCGTCGACGCTCATGTGCGCCGACTGCGTTTAAAAATTGAAGACCACCCCGATGATCCGCAAATTATTGCGACGGCCCGCGGTGTGGGCTATCGGCTCATGCCGTCGTAGAAACTTATTGTGTAATTTCTTTCAAGAACTCAGTTGCTTCGTTGATGTCTTTGATGCGCTTCAACGGCGGCAGCGCATTGATAATTGCCCACCTGTAACTCTTGGTTGCTAAGCGAGGGTCAAGTACCGCTACAACACCTTTGTCGGTGCGTGTACGAATGAGGCGCCCTGTTGCTTGCGCGAGAGCAGTAATAGCTCGTGGTAGGTCGATTTCTGTAAAGCCTTTTGACCCATGTAGATCTCGGCGAGCTGCAAGGAGCGGGTTATTGCGATGTGGGAAAGGAATGCGGTCGATGACGACGAGCGAAAGAGCCCGACCCGGAATATCGACACCTTCAAAAAAACCTGCGGTGGCAAAGAGACAACTGGTTTCATCGAGAAGAAAATCGCGCAGCAGGCTGGGCTTTTGATTTTCGTCTTGAGCCAAGATGCGAAAGGGGAGGCGTTTGCGCATTTCTTCCACTGCGCTAGTAAGAGCGCGCCGGCTGGTGAACAGGGCCAAGGTGCGCCCTCCGGCTGCTGTAATGAGAGTGGCTAATTCATCGTGCACCGCGTCGTCGCGTTGAGCGTTGGGGTCGGGAAGATGAGTTGCGCAGTACAGGCGCCCCTGTTCTTCGTAGTTAAAAGGGCTTCCTACATCGAGAACGTGCACTTTGTCTGGCGACAACCCAATGCGTTCTGGCATGGAAAGTGGAATGGTTGCGCTGGTCATAATTGCCGTGTGCAGCGGCCACACAAATTCGGCCAGTATGGGCCCAACATTGAGTGGGGCAATGACGAGTTCTGGTCGTTCGGTCGTTCCTGAAACGAAGGGAACGGAAGTGGCAGAAACGCGAAGAACCGCATCGAGGTCGTCTGCAAAACGCGTGGCGAGTGTTTGAGCACGCAGTACCTTTTGGCGAACGGTTTCTAATGTGGAGTCAATTTTGCGAAGTGCGTCAAGACACGAGTTCACAGTTAAACGCAGTGCATTGAGCCGTTCAACAATGTCGACGGGAAGAGGCAGGCTGAGGCGTGTTTCAATATGCGGTGCAAACAAGGTGCGCAAGAGCGCTGCAGCGTCGAACAACTCGGTGAGCAACTTGTCGTCTTCAACTACTTTGTTCATTGCCGTTGCCAAAGTGGTTGCGCGTGAAGCAGAAATGGTGACTCCTACCGTTGCGGTTAGCGTGTCTTCGAGTTGGTGTGCTTCGTCGAAGATGACGACTTCGTGTTCGG
>JABMMV010000021.1 GCA_013205145.1 bacterium | reverse complement strand
GTGTTGAGCACCGCATGGAACTCATTTACCAGGGCGTAGTTCTTGGCGAACTGTCACTTGAGCGCTGGGTGGAAACATGTTGCACCACTCCTGCACGCATGTTTGGTATGTACCCCAAAAAAGGAATTATTGCCCCCGGGGCCGACGCCGACATTGTGGTGTGGGATCCACATCAAAAAACCACCATCGGCATCAACGGCAAACACCACATGAATACTGACTACAGCGCGTTTGAGGGAACAGTTATCGACGGCAAGGTTGACACAGTGCTTTCACGCGGCATGGTTGTTGTGGAAAATGACACCTTCACTGGTCGCAAAGGTCACGGAAAATACGTGAAGCGCGACCTCTGCCAATACCTACACTGATCTTTACTTTTTCCATCTCACACAGACTGAAGGCATTATGAATCGCATCTCGCATTGGATCAACGGAACCGTTGTTGCAAGTACCTCTGGCAAATCTGGAAAAGTTTTTAACCCAGCCACTGGTGAACAATCAGCTGCTGTTGACTTTGCCTCTATTGCAGAAGTCGATGCCGCCGTTGCCAGCGCTGCTGCAGCATTTCCCGCTTGGCGCGCCACCAACTTGTCGCGTCGCGCAGAAGTGATGTTCCATATGCGTGAACTGGTCGATGCCAACCGCAAAGAACTCGCCGCCATGTTAAGTGCCGAGCACGGAAAAGTACTGTCCGATGCATTGGGTGAAGTAGCACGCGGTCTGGAAAATATTGAATACGCCTGTGGTATTCCCAACCTTTTAAAGGGCGGCTACAGCGAGCAAGCTTCTGCCGGAGTAGACGTGTACAACATTCGTCAACCTCTCGGCGTTGTTGCCGGCATCACACCATTTAACTTTCCTGCAATGGTGCCTATGTGGATGTTTGCCAATGCATTGGGTTGTGGTAACACATTTATTTTGAAGCCAAGTGAAAAAGACCCATCGGTCGCCATGTTCATTGCCGAGTTGTTGAAGCAGGCTGGCCTTCCCGACGGGTGCTTCAACGTCGTTCATGGCGACAAGGTGGCAGTCGACCGCCTCCTTGACCACCCCAACATTGCAGCAATTTCATTTGTGGGTTCAACGCCCATTGCAAAATACATTTACGAAACCGGCACAAGAAACGGCAAGCGGGTGCAAGCACTTGGTGGCGCTAAAAACCACATGCTCGTTCTTCCCGATGCCGACCTCAATATGGCTGCCGATGCTGCAGTAAGCGCTGCTTATGGTTCGGCTGGCGAACGTTGCATGGCAATTTCTGTGTTGCTTGCACACGATTCCATTGCCGATGCGCTTATTTCCAAAATTGAAGAGCGCATTCCCAATATCAAGGTGGGGGCTGGTAACGAGCCAACGAGCGAAATGGGCCCGCTCATTACCGCCGAGCATCGCGACAAAGTAGCTTCCTACATTGCCAGCGCTACTCAAGAAGGCGCAAAGCTTGTTGTCGATGGCCGCACCGATGTTCCTGCTCAGGGTTTTTACTTAAAGCCAAGCCTCATCGACAATGTTGCACCTGGCATGAAATGCTACGACGACGAAATTTTTGGCCCAGTATTATCGGTCGTTCGCGTGAAGAGCTACGACGAAGGTGTTGAGCTCATTAACAACAACCCGTACGGCAACGGCACAGCAATTTTCACTCGCGATGGCGGCGCTGCTCGTCAGTTCCAGTTCGACATCAACGTGGGCATGGTAGGCATCAACGTGCCGGTGCCTGTACCTGTGTCGTACTACTCATTTGGCGGCTGGAAGTCGAGCCTCTTTGGTGATCAAAACATGTATGGCCCAGAAGGTATTAACTTCTACACCCGTTCCAAAGTTGTTACCTCGCGCTGGCCAGACCCGCGCACGTCAACTGTTGATCTTGGGTTCCCGCAGAATCGCTAAGCCCTGTTTATTTGCCGGTGTAAAACGCATCGGCAACATCAAGTGCCTCATCAATAATGGCTAAGCCATCACGCATTTCTTGATCGGAAATGACTAGTGGTGGAACCACATGCAAACGATTGAAGTGTGTAAATGGCCACAAGTTCTTTGCTTTGCACGCTGCTGCCAAATCGGCCATTGGCTGTGCGGCGGGGCCAGATGCATTAAAGGGAACAAGCGGCTCACGTGTTTCGCGGTCGCGCACAAGTTCAATTGCCCAAAACACGCCCAAGCCACGAACATCTCCCACACTTGGATGTTTCACTTTTAATTTTTCGAGTTCTGGCCCAATGATGTCTGCACCCAAGTGCCGGGCGTGCTCAACAATTTTCTCTTCTTTGAAAATATTGATTGATGCAACAGCC
>JABMMV010000214.1 GCA_013205145.1 bacterium | reverse complement strand
GGCGACGACAATCGCTACGGTCCGCAAATTCTTTTACGGTTTCAGCCGCTGCAATTCATTGGAGCTCGTTCGTACTCGTTGTATCTCTGGCATTGGCCCACCCTCATCATTGGCGAAGCCGCATATGGTCACACGTTGAACGCAACCGAACGCATTCTCCTTCTCGGCATTGCGTTCTGTGGAGCATGTTTGTCTTACGCGTTTGTAGAAAATCCAGTGCGTCATTCTGCGAAACTTCAACTCAAACCGCTGTTCGCACTCACCATGGGTGGAGGCCTTATTGCGGTGAGTCTTGCCGCTGGAATTGTTTTAAAAACGAATTCGTTATCACTTGCCAGCGACGTTGTTGCGGAAGCACCCGTTGCAGTGCAGACAACAACCCCTCAAGTTTCTGGTGCAACAACTGTTGCTCCTGCTGCAGAAACCACGACAACTATTCCTTTGCCACCACCTGTCATCGTGAGCCCGGCTACGCCACTTGAAGCAGTTGAACAAGGTGTGCTCGTGCAAGAAGTTCCTTCGAACTTAGATCCATCTTTACGTGCGGCCATGGGTGATAAACCCATCATTTACGACAATGGTTGTCATGTGAGCGTGGGCCCATCTACACCTAAGAAGTGCGAATTTGGTGCTAAAAAATCCCCGTTCACCGTTGCTCTCTTTGGCGACTCGCACGCTGCGCAATGGTTTCCCACTATTCAAATGACCGCTCGCCAGCAAGGTTGGAGATTCTTACCCTTCACGAAATCGGGTTGTCCTCCTGTCGACCTGCTCACGTGGAACATGCTCTCGTCTAATACATACCCACAGTGCAAGCCATGGCGTAAAAACGTTATTGAAATGATGATTGCGGAAAAAGTACAAGTGGTATTCATTTCTTCTGCTGTAAAACTCATGGCCGTGACCACACGTAATCCGTTTTCACCAGAGCAAATTGTTGAAGCACAAACAGTACTGCTCACGCAATTAAAGGCTGCGGGAATTACACCCATTCTCATTACCGACACGCCGTACCCTGGCGACAACGTGCCCATTTGTTTATCGCGCAGTATTAAAAATGTTCCACGTTGTACCTATGACCGTGAAAAGGGTTACCGCGTCGAGCGCATTCAAGCAATTGTCGACGCAGGTGCAAAGAACGACGTACAAGTGCTAAACATCAGCAACTGGCTCTGTGGTGCTACAAAGTGCCCCACCATCGTGGGCAATATTTTGGTAAACCGCGATGGAGACCACATCACTACAAAATATGCGCAATGGCTGCAACCTCTGTTCGATGCAGCGGTCTCGCCATATGTGAACTACGTGCGCCAGCGCACCAACGTTTCCTGAGCCACTGTTGCCACGTGTGTGCCATCTTGGGCAAACACATAACCAAACGACAAACCTCTACCACCCACAAACGCATTGCACGACATTTCATACAAATGCCATTGGTCTGCACGTAACGGGCGGTGAAACCAAATGGTGTGGTCAAGGCTTGCACTAAAAGCTGTGCCCGCATCGGCTGCAGCACGTGCATCGGGTGACGAACTAAACACCGCGTCGGTGGGTAAGTCGTCAGAGATGTAGGCGAGTGCACACTGGTGCGACAGCGGGTCGTCGCCGGTGGGTGTTGTTACACGCATCCATGCGGCCACTCTGCCCACGCCATCACGGTCGCCCGCAGGAACTTGCTCGGTCGGAATCCATCGCCTGTCGAAAAACTCACTCCACGTTGTTGACTCCAACTCTTCGGGTTGCGACAAATGTTGAGGAAACTTTGTGGCACTTACCTCTGGAGCATCTTCTGCTTTTTGAAACGAGGCCTCCAGGTTCAAGATGGCACCCACTGCCTGGCGTGCCACCACACGGCGCGTTACGAAACTGCGGCCATTACGAATGCGGTCAACTTCATAACGCACGGTTTGCTTGTTGTCGCCCCGCTGGATGAAATATGCGCGCAACGAGTGCACCGAAAACTCGGGGTCAACGGTGTGTGCGGCTGCTCGCAACGCCTGAGCGACAATGTGGCCCCCATACAAGCCACCCCAGGGGTACGCATGGCCAACGCCAATATACGTATCGGGGCCGTGTGGCTCTAGCTCAACAAGTGCATGAAGATCCATGCCCCCATCTTGCCGTGGAAATTGTTCTTAAGTGGTTAGCCAACGCGCAGAACCATTAACACTGCTTCTGATGAATGGCTTTCCACTTCGTAGTCGCCAGCTTTGTCGGCCGTGAACGTGAAGGTTTTGGTGTCGCCCTTTTTGGTTATGCCGCCGCCAATGTCGTAGCCGTGAACGTGGTATTCGTCCTCAGCCTCGGGGTTTGTGAAGTTCAATGTGACCTGGGAACCTAAAGCGACCTCTTCCACGCGATCTGGCCCTGAATTTTCGCCTACAACTACATCGATAGTGACACTTCCATCACCAATAGTGCTTTCCATTGAAGCCACCGTGGTCACGACAGCGACCGTGTCGGACGTCCTGCTGTTGCTCGAACATGCCACCAGGCCAACGACGGGGGTGATTGCCAAAAGCGCTTGCCAGATCTTTTTCGTTTCCATGGTTCTCCTCGTTTGTCCAAAGTCTAAGCACATTGAGTTGTAGTGGCGCTTTCCGAGTCAACGCATCTCGTTGTATGAGGGGGCATGTTCCTCGTATGGCTTCATGCAGAGAGCCCCCGACCACGGAATCCGTATTTATTTTTCCTATCTGCAACACACCGTGTGAAACCCTGACCAAGGTCGTAGTTTCATCGCGTGCAAACTCCTTATGTCATCATCGACCTCGACACAGTCGAGACAAAATTTCGCGAGCTTTCCGAAGCCCTTCACTCCACTGAGTTGTGTTACGCCGTGAAAGCGAACCCAGGCAAACCAGTCATTGAACGATTAGCTGCACTGGGTGCCAGCTTCGATGTTGCCAGTGTTCCTGAAATTGATTTGGTGTTGTCGTGTGGCGTTGAACCAGCACGTATCTCTTTTGGAAACACCATTAAAAAGCAGCGCGATATTGCTTATGCAGCGCAACAAGGTATTACGCGTTTCACTGTCGACACCATGAGCGAGTTGCACAAGGTACTGGCTGAAGCGCCTCGTGCGGAAGTGTGCGTGCGTTTGTTTCACGATTGTGAAGGTGCCGACTGGCCGTTGTCGAAAAAATTTGGTTGTGGTTTTTCCGATG
>JABMMV010000213.1 GCA_013205145.1 bacterium | reverse complement strand
GTGCACACTGCACGACGTACAACTGCCTCAATCGGCGAGTGCTTCAATGACCACATTGCATTGAATGGAGATTTCATGGCGCAGGTCGGGCGGCGCAGGTTTTGTGAAAGTTGGTTTGCGGAATCGCAAAACCTTCGCACCTTCTGCAACAAAAAGTTCTTCGAGGCGATTGAGATAAATGTCGCCGCGTGCCTTCACAATGTCGAGTAACCCAACAGTGAGCCCTTTCACCGACGCTGGTCGTGCCAGCTGCTCGCGTTGCGCGGGCCGTGACTCATTGGTGGGGTCGAGAATAATGGATGCGCTCATGGTTCACAGTCTGTCATGAAAGGACGGGTCGTGTCACGGGTGTACTACCCATAGCCCCATTTGCCCAACCACCAATAACCGAGGAAAAGAGCCCGGCACCACCACCAGCATGGGCAAGAAGGATTCCTCGGGCCTTGAACTTGGGTACGGTACGGTCGGCAAACTTGGCGGGCAAGCCTTCGGCCATGTCGAGTGCGCCGCGCACAAGTTCAGCACCAGGAATTTGTAGGCGAGCATGAAGTTCGCTGAGCAACCGCTCGCGACCCCAACCTGCTTCGGCAAAGACCCGCGAATGGTCGGGGCTCACTACAAGAATTGCATCGAAAGAGAGCACTGACTTGGGGTGATGTGTTGCTCGTAAGCAGACAGCAAAAGAATTGGTGAGTTGCTCTGGCGTGCGTGCTGCTTGGTCGACAACACAACGCGGGCCTTCGCCAGCAAAAACAGTGACGGCGTTCTGTTGAGGTGCGATGCCGCGTTCTTCGGCCAAAGTTCCAAATGGTGAGCCTGCTTCATCTTCAGCAAAACAGAAACTGAGTTTTCCGGGGTTGCCGTGAGTGGCTCGGTCTACTTCGCCGGGCTTGCCACCGCCAACGTTACGAATGGTGAGTTGTACGGCGCGCCCAATGGTGAGATTCGCGCGGTTGCCTTGACCAAAAACATTGACGCCACTATTCATGCCAATTGCTTTAGTGCCAGGGCCATTACAAATAATGACGGGGCCAACGGGCATGGTGGTGGCTAGTACGCCATGCATGTTGAATTCGTCATTGCACACTGCTTCTAGTGCGGTAATGATCCAGGGTAAATATTCGGGCAATGCTCCAGCCATTACTGCGTTAATGGCAATTTTTTCAACGGTGAGTTGCACCAAGTTAGGTGGGGCAATGGCAACCACGTCTTGTGGGTTGCGTGTTGTTCCGGTGAGCATGCGCAACACGCGCTCTGGTGTGGGTGGAATAACGGGCAAGCCGTCGGTCCAACCGCGTATAAACATCGATTCGAATTCATCTTCGGCACTGGCAAGTTCAACATGTCGTGAATGCAATGTGGAACTCGTGAAGCGCACGCGCAGTTCATCTTCTAAGTTGGGGTCAACGCTGAGCGAACCACAACCGGGCCGCATGACGGGAAGATCTGCACCAAGATCTGCAATGCCCGTGAATTGTTGCCAGGCATCTTTACTCCAGCCAAAGGTGCGGTCTACTTCCACGCCATTTTCAATGCGCAGCAATGTTGGAACAGTTTCAATGTCATAATGCCACGATACCGATAGATCTGCATCGTGCAGTGCGGCAACAGACGCAGGAAAAGTTGGGTCATCTTGTGTGTAAACGGTGAGTGAAGCTCCGCTTGCTGCAATGTGGGCAAACAACGGGTCGACCATGACACAAGTTGCGCATTCGCGCTTCACAATTGCTACAAGGCCATCAGGGAGTTGAGGTTTCATGAGGTAATCCAATCTGCAATGCATGTGCCAACAATTTGTGGTTGTTCGAGTTGTAAAAAGTGTCCTGCGTTTTTCACTACTTCATAGACAACATTGTCTCCCGACATGCTGCGTGCCGATTCCATTACGTCGGTACCAATGCAACCATCGTTTTCGCCATGTAGGTAAAGAAGTGGTTGTGGCGGAACTTCGCCGCCCATACGTGATTGGAGTGCGCTGTATGCGGGGTTTTTGTAGCCGTCGCCCAAGGCTGCTCGGTAGTAACCAAGTGCTGCCGACAGATTCTCGGGTGTTCCCAACGCATCTTTCACATGTTGAGCTGCATCGCCTGAATTGAATGTTGGTGACCAATCGGCCCAGATCTTGTCGATGAATGCATAGTTATTTGCCGCCACCACAATGTCAGACAGACCGTGTTGGAAAAAGAACATATACCAACTTTTTTGTACTTGTTCTAAATTGTTGAGAAGCGCCAAACCAATCGCTGGCCCAGGTGGCACTGCCATACCCACAACTTTTTTCCAACGCTCAGGTGCGAGCAGCGCTGCGCCGTAAGTTGCGGGGGCACCCCAGTCGTGGCCGATGATGACCGCATCGTCTGAGCCGCCGAGCGCTTCGTGAAGTGCAACGGCATCGTGAGCTAGTGCGGCAGTTTGGTAACACCCATCGGAAGCGAGCGACGTGGGGGCATAGCCGCGCATAAATGGAGCAACTGCAGTAAAGCCTGCATCGGCGATGTGGTTCATTGTAGGAATCCATGAGTGAGCAGTATCGGGGAAGCCGTGCAAGCAAAGGGCTAACGGGCCACTGCCCAAGCTGAGGTACTGGAAGTCGATGCCGTTGGCCGTGACGTCTTGTATGCGAGGTGTGTTGTTGCCCATACGTGAACGGTAGTCGCTGCGCGAGGCCTTGCGACTAACGTCACTCTCATCAACATTTACACCTGTGAGCAAAGAGGCGTAGCGTCATTCATTATGCGGGGGCACGACACAGGTTCTGAGACGACGTTCTCGGTCACATTTCAT
>JABMMV010000212.1 GCA_013205145.1 bacterium | reverse complement strand
CAATGAGCAGCGCAACACCAGTGGGAGTAGATACTTCATAGTCAACATCTACTCCGCGAGTAGGCACCGCATGTGTTGCAAGCATGTGAGCAACAGCTGGCCCCGGGTTCGGAAGAATGCCGTGTGCACTGCGAATGGAGCCATGCGAGGTGGCAATAGGTGAGGCTGTGATGCGGTCGATGCCAAGAACTTCAAGTGCGGCACAAGTACCAACAATGTCGATGATGGCGTCGATGCTGCCCACTTCATGAAACTCAACATCTTCAACAGAAACGTTATGAACAGCTGCTTCTGAGTACGCGAGCACTGCAAAGGTGGCAAGTGCACGTTCACGCACGCGCGGGGGAAGGTCGGCAGCATTCAGCAGCGCAACGATGTAGCTATGCAAACGATGCGTGTGATGATGATCATCGTGATGATGCTCCACCACGACAACGTGAGTTGCGGCAATGCCACAACGCATAGCGGGCTCGGCAGTAAGTGCCCAATCGTTTAAGCCGAGGCCAAATAGAATATTGACCACTTCAGTAATGTTGGCTCCGGCATCAATGAGCGAGCCCAACAACATGTCGCCTGCAACACCAGCACTGGCGTTAACCCAAACGGTGTTGGTGCTTGGGGCGTGCTCAGCGTTCATGACTGAGTCTATTTAACTACGATTTTTACAATTTTCGTAATTGACTTTTTTGAAGCATCTTTGAATGAGAAGGGGATTTCAAAGGAACCTTTTTTCAGCGTCTTAATTGACTTGTTTGAAAGGGTTAAAGATTTCTTCAACTTTGCGCTCAATGTCACTTTGGCATTTTTTGCAGCGGGGTCAGTTTTGAGACCGGCTGCGGCAACAAGGAGAGAGATAGGAATGACATTTCCCTTTTTCACTGTCACAATGCGGCGCAAGCCAACGTTTGGAGCCGAAAAGGTAATGCCCGTAGCGGTAATTTTGACACCAACTGGAGTGGCCGCAAATGTGGCAACAAGAGCCTCGGAAGATCCGGTAGTAGAACGGTTCACTTCTACAGTGCTTCTGCTGACTTGCTCCGGTAGTAAACCAAATAACGAATCAACAAATGCAGCGGGCCAGTACCACTCGGTATATGAGGTGTTGAGAGCTCCAGTACTTGAGTTGTGTGGCCCTGAAACTCGTACACCGAATCTGCCTGTTGTGAAGTTGATGCTTGATAAACCAACGTGTTGTGCATCGGTGGTGAAGTACGCACCAACACCGGCGGGATTTGGTTCTACAAGATCATTCTCGAGCGCCACATTTTTGAGTGGTGCTGTGTACATGTACATCCGCAAACTATTTTCCATTGCTGATGTTGATTCAGAGAGTGCACAAGTATCAATGGTGACAGTAAACCAACTGCATTGAATCAGTTGGCCAACATTGCGACTGGGTGCTAGCACATCTACTTTGACGAGATCGCTGGTGACACTCGATGGTGTGAAGGAAACGATTTTGGCATTGGCAACAACAGTTCCCACTTGTTTATTGAAACCAAGACCAGGTGTCGTACGCATTGTAATTTCAGCATTCGTTATCAACGATTGGCCAGTTTGCCCAGAATTTGGTAGAAGTGAAAAGTTAGAAGATCTGCACGCAGTTTGTGCACCCTCAACAACACACGGAGTTTCAAAAGACTGAATATTGGCAACGAAGTCGGTGAGTTGAGTAGTGCCATTGAGATCTGTTGACTTGCTGCAGCCCATCATTGGTGATGAGTTTAAGATTGCCATAGAAATACATGACCCCGTGTAGCCCTCGACCAGCGTTGCTTCTTGCCCGTTAATGCGAATGGTGTCAACACACAAAGAGGCTCTGCTGTATGTGCATTTCACGGCACCTAGTGGTCCTGGTGTTGTGATCCATATGCCACGTGGAACGAGAACGGTCAAAGGGTCAGCAGCGGCAGTCGGCGCCGCCGCCGATGTGAGAGCTATTCCACTGAACAGGGCAAGACACACCAGTAGTCGCTTCATCTTGTAGAGCTCCTCAACATTCGCGCTACTGCACATGCAGCACCGAAACCGTTGTCTATGCCTACCACTGAAATTCCCGACGCACATGACGAATGCATTGCAAGAAGCGCAGTAATTCCTTCCAGCGATGAGCCGTAGCCAACGCTCGTGGGCACGGCCACAATAGGCGCACCGGTGAGACCACCGATAACACTTGGCAGAGCACCTTCCATGCCGGCAGCAACAATAATTGCATCGGCATTTTGAATGACGTCGATATGTGCAAGCAAACGGTGAATGCCTGCAACACCCACATCAACAATGCGTGTAGGCGCGTATCCGTAAGCACGCAAGGTGAGCACACATTCGTCAACCACTGGTACGTCGGAAGTTCCCGCGCTGATAGTGAGAACACGTGGGGCCGGACGCGATGCGTCAATTGTTGGCAAACGCCAAGCAAGAGTGTTCGACGCTTCTTCGGGCGCGCCATAAGAAACATGTGCGGAAAGTACTGCTGCACGTTGCTCGGCATTGACGCGGGTGAGAATGACGGGTCCACTGCCGTTGGCAAGAAGTTCGCCCACAATGTCGACGCAATGTTGAGCCGACTT
>JABMMV010000211.1 GCA_013205145.1 bacterium | reverse complement strand
GGTAAGTGCGCGGTCATTGCCGTCAATGTCGGTACGTGGCTTCGGTGCAGGTGCAATATCAATAACAGCATCGAGCAACATGCGTACACCGAAGTTGGTGAGTGCTGAGCCAACAAAAACAGGTGTTGATTCGCCGGCAAGGAAAGACTCAACATCTACGTCTGCTTCAATGGCGTCGAGTAACGAGCAACTTTCCAGCGCAGTTGTCCATGCGGCACCTTCTTCTTCGGCAGCACGATCGACAGGAATAATTTCTTCAGGAGCTAATGAAGAGCCGCGAGCGGTGCGAGTAAAGCGAATGTATTCACCAGTGCGCCTATCGATAACGCCACGGAAGTCGCCAGGAATGCCTACGGGCCACGTTGCAGGTGTGGGGCGTAACCCAATTTGTTTTTCCACTTCGTCAAGAAGCTCGAAAGGGTCGCGCCCAGGTCGGTCGAACTTGTTGAAGAAAGTGATAACCGGCAAGTTGCGCGAGCGACACACTTGGAAAAGTTTCAGTGTTTGTGGCTCAATGCCTTTCGCGGTGTCGAGCACCATGATGACCGCATCGACTGCAGCTAGTACGCGGTAGGTATCTTCCGAGAAGTCTTTGTGGCCTGGCGTATCGAGCAAGTTGAATACGTGATCGCGATAGGGAAACTGCAAAACAGCCGACGAAATGGAAATGCCGCGCTGGCGTTCAATGTCCATCCAGTCAGAAGTAGAAGCCTTACGGTCGCCGCGGTTATGAACAGCTCCGGCTTCCTGCACGGCACCTGCGTACAGCAGGAACTTCTCGGTGAGAGTGGTTTTACCGGCGTCGGGGTGGCTGATAATGGCAAAAGTGCGCCGGCGGGTGGCTTCAAGGGCAATATCGCCAGTAGCGAGGGTGGGGGCAAGATTTTCCATAGCAAACGCCGCGAGGCAGTGGTTCAACCTACCGTCAACTCGCTGGTTCCCTGACACCTCAGGAGATACTGAAGAAGATCACCAAGTAATGTGTAAAAAACCAACAACCCAAAGAAAAGCAGAGAGCCATGGCCACGTTTAATCTCACAGCAGAAAAATTCGAAGAAACAGTGACCGCCGATGGCATCACTTTTATTGACTTCTGGGCTGAATGGTGTGGGCCATGCAAGTCGTTTGGGCCGATCTATGAAAAGGCATCAGATGAAAATACCGACATTCGCTTTGCAAAAGTAGATACCGAAGCCGAGCAAGACCTCGCCGGTGGGTTACGCATCCAATCGATTCCTACCATCATGGTGTTTCGCGATGGAGTGCTGCTCTTTTCGCAGCCGGGAGCTTTGCCAGCTGCATCATTCGACGAACTCATTGCTGCCATTCGTGCAGTCGACATGGATGACGTGCGTCGCCAGATCGTAGAGGCTGAAGCAACGGAGTAAGGTCGTCACATGAGCGAAATTGTGACCAGAGAATATTGCATCGTTGAGAAGTCAGAACATGTTCTCACTGTTCGCTTGAACAGACCCGAACGCCTCAACGCGCTGCATTCACTTGCTCACCTCGAGCTCGCAGAAGTTTTCGATGACTATGAGTCTGACGACAACATGTGGGTCGCAATCATTACCGGCGAAGGTCGTGGCTTTTGTGCAGGAAATGACTTGCGGTATCAAGCAGAGGGCGGAGTGCGGCACGCAACGCCGAAAGGTTTTGCTGGCGTCACTTCACGCTGGAACATGGCCAAGCCCATCATCGCGGCGGTTAACGGTGTGGCAATGGGCGGTGGTTTTGAAATCGCCCTTGCGTGTGACCTCATCATTGCTTCCGACCAAGCAAAGTTTGCACTGCCCGAACCAAAAGTTGGTCTTGCAGCACTGGCCGGAGGCCTACAAAGGCTCTCGCGTCAAATTGGCTCTAAACGCGCGCTCGGCATGATTCTTACTGGTCGTCATGTAAGTGCTGCTGAAGGTCATGAACTCGGTTTCATTAATGAAGTGGTGCCACACGACGAACTCATGGAACGCACCATGGTGTGGGTGAATCAAATTTTGGCCTGCTCGCCGTTGTCATTGCGTGCAAGCAAAGACGTGGTGTATCGCAGCTTGGATACCGCATCATTGCAAGAGGCCATAGATGCCGATTATGAAACGGTACGAAAATTGAAAAAGAGTGACGACTTCATAGAAGGGCCCAAAGCATTTGCTGAAAAGCGCGCTCCCAACTGGAGCGGTCACTAGCGACATGGAAAAAGCAATATCGGAGTTGTTAAGGAAAACCTTAGGTAACAATTGCGACATTGCTATTGAAGGTCTGTCGCCGATCCCGGGCGGATTCTCACGCGAAACATTTAGTTGTACTGCAATGGTCACACAAGGGAACACAAAAGAGGTCTTGCCACTCATCATTCGCAAAGACCCACCCGAGGAGGTCAGTATTCTCCAGACCAGTCGCGCCAATGAACACGAACTCATTGAATCTTTACGGGCGAATACCTCTGTGCCGGTCAGCCGCAGCTACGGATACGAGCTAGACCCGAATGTTTTTGGTAGCGCCGCAATGGTGCTGGAGCGAGCCGACGGAAATGGGAAGACATCGCAGTTGTTTAATGGTGCTGCAGATGCCGACCAGGCCGAAGAAGTGATGCGTCACTTGTGCGAGGTGCTGGTTGAATTGCATCAGGCAGATATTTCGGTCATTGACCCGCGAGGAATTTTGCAAGATCCGCGGGAGGTAGGAATTCGTACATCCTCATGGGATGACTACATGGATTCAACTTTTGAGTACTACCTCTCTACATACGACGACATTGTGTATGACCCATCATCCATTATTCTTCTCGATGCTTATCTCACGTTGCGGCGTAAGAGGCCGAGGCCGTTGCGTCTCTCTGTAGTGCACGGTGACTTCAACCCTGCAAACTTCCTTTATAAAAATGGCAAGGTTTCAGCACTGATTGACTGGGAAAATTCTCGTATTGGTGACCCTCGTGAAGATTTGGGCTGGATGACCACGATGGATATTTTGAGCAATACGCACGTGATGGATTATCCCAAAAAGGAGGGAGGCTTCATTTCGTATTACAACAAACTCACTGGCTGGAATGTTACAAAAGAAGAAGTGGATTACTTCACACTTTTCGGCAGTGCGAATATTGGAGTACCCGTGCAATCAGCTATTTATCGCCGTATTGCTGGTGAACATCGCCAGTTCATGCATCTGTATCTCATTCAGTCATCAGCTCCTGCTATCCCTTCGATGGCACAACTTCTTGGTTACCCAGGGTCAATTCCAAATGAAACAACGGGGGTTTCCTCATGAATACAACTCCAAGTATTGACGAGCTTCTGGAGGGCCTCATCTTTGCGCTCAGCGATGAAATTCTTCCTTACCTAAATAATGAAAAGTCACAGGCAACAGCAGTGATGATGCAATCTGTCATTCAAGAGATACGACAGCTCTTACCTGTATTTGATGCCTACGTTGCTCAGGAACACAACGAGATGACCAAAGTACTTCGGGATGTTGCTTCTTTCGTTGGTGATATTGATAGCGATGCGTCACTTCGTATTAGCGAGCGGGGCGCGACCTTGGGCGCTGTAGCTGACGTGCCGGTTCCCGAGAACAACGATGTGAACAGTGCTCATCGTGCCCTGGGTTTTGCACTACAAGACACACTTCGTGACTTAGATGAGTTGCAGCGGAAAGGTTTTAGTGTTGCTGACGATGCTCTAGATACTGTTCGGTCATACCTGTATCCGACTTTTGTGCGTTATGCGAATACTGTTTCCGTTGAAGGCGGAATGGTGGGGCGAGGCTAGATTATTTTTGGCGTAAAAGTTTTCCATAGTGGCCAAGTAGTTCTTCAAGAGATGTGGTTGAAGCAACGTGTGGTTGGAGAATGAAGTTGGCGAGCACCATCGAACCCACCGTGTGCGCAACAATTTCTG
>JABMMV010000210.1 GCA_013205145.1 bacterium | reverse complement strand
TTCACCCATTTCATTGCATTGTCGAGCATCGCAATTTGTGCATCTACTTTATTGACCGGAGTCATGTCTCCTACCAACATGCGGTTTGCCATGGTGCTTAGCGACAGCCACGTAGTACCAGAGGCTTTCCAGGCTGCCACTTCGGGCGACAGCGATTCTTCTCCGCGCTGTAAATGCAAAACAGCATCGGTAGGGAAAATCGCAGCGTCACGACCCTGCAATGCAAGTTCTTCACGCAAAATGACAAGAGCATTTTGTATGCGTTCGCCAGTGTTGCCAAAAATATAACCGTCACCCATGCGCGCAGCACGACGTACCGAAGCCTCTGCACTACCGCCAAACCAAACAGGAATTTGACGATTAGGCAAAGGAACAATTCCACCGCGGTCAACGCGGTGATATCTGCCTGAAAAGTCGTTCACTGGCGATGTCCACAATTGGCGCATCAATTCAACTTGTTCTTCCATGCGTTTTGCACGGTTGCGGAATTCAGTATTCAACGCTTCATACTCGACGTAGTTCCAACCGGTTCCAACGCCAAGCACCAAACGCCCACCGCTCAAAAGGTCAAGATCGGCTGCCTGTTTGGCAACTAATACTGCTTGGCGCTGCGGAAGAATAAGCACACCGGTTACTAGTTCTATGTCGGTTGTAATGGCGGCGATGTAGCTAAACAACACCAATGGCTCATGAAACTCATCTTGTTCGGTATACGGGCCCCACAACTTTGGTTCACGATCGGCATGCACTGCACCAACAACATGGTCGTAGGCAACAATGCGTTCAAAACCAAGATCTTCTACGGCGGCCACCCAAGCGCGTATTG
Organism: bacterium; assembly: GCA_013205145.1. Lineage (GTDB taxonomy): Bacteria > Actinomycetota > Acidimicrobiia > Acidimicrobiales > Ilumatobacteraceae > F1-20-MAGs119. The sequence goes on along the minus strand of JABMMV010000210.1, from coordinate 6,080 downwards.
CACCGGGGTCTTTGCCCATTTCTGTTGTGGGAAATACTGCTCCGTATCGCATGCACTCACTGTACGACTTCTGATAGGACTAGGCGATGGCGCAGAATATTCAATTCGACAAAACGTACTACCAACGCTTCTATGGAAAGTCGGGCGTACATGATGCCGAGAAAATTACCCACCTTGCCCAGGGTGTTCACTCTTTGTGCGCCTGGTGGGGCCTCCCCATTCGTAGCGTTCTCGACGTAGGCGCGGGCCCTGGGTTTTGGAGCAATTGGTATCGCACCCATTACCCGATGGTAAAAGTTCTCTCAACCGACATCAGTGAACATGCATGCGCTACATACGGGCATCAGCAACGCGATATCAGCACATGGACTCCACCACGGTCATATGACCTCGTCATTTGCCATGGAGTGTTGCAATACCCCAGCAACGCTGATGCACGAAAGGCAATGGTGAATTTGAGTAAAGCAGTAAAGCACTTTATGTACCTAGAAATACCAACGAAAAATGATTTTGTAGACGTTGTCGATGCATCGGTAACCGACATGAACGTGCATCATCGCAGCGGCGCTTGGTACCGCAAAGAACTTGCTCCGCACTTCATTCAAGTAGGGGCAGGTTTGTGGCAGTCACGCCAAAGCAACATTCCTATATACGAACTGGAAGCGTGTCGCTAAAAAGTTAAGGCTGCGCAAGTACAGCGTCGCTCACCCAACATGTTTCAAGATGCAGCGTTGAACGAATGCGCACCACTCGCTTTTCTTCGTGAATGGCTTTGCCGCACATGGAGAGTGCGGCTTTGATACACGACTCTTCATCGGGTAACACCATAGGAAGCCTGCTGCGGCGTACGCCCGACGGACCTGCCGTAAAACAGTTGAGATATGTTTTTTCCCAGTCGATGGCATTCGCTACGGAAGCAGGAATGAAGTCGGCAAGACCGATACCTAAAACGTTTCCACCTGATGCTTCGGTCACGCTTAACAACACAATGGTTGCTGGCGGATCTGGAAAATCACTGAGCCCATGCACCCAAAATCGACCACTCACGTTGGGGTCGATGGTGGTTCCAGAAATATCTTTTCCACCACGTTCCACAATAAGCACATCAATATTGGTGAAGGGCAACTGCGGCACCAGTGACCGCGCATACGCGGTGAGGTCTCGCTCTGCATCTCCACCCACTTCATCGCTCGATAATGCTTGCACGCGAACAACTGCTCCGGCGCACGACTCGACCGTTGCAACACCACCCAAGAGTCGACCTGTTGAACGCAAAGCAGCAATGCCGTCTAACAATCGCACGGCCATTTGCTCTGGGCCACATGAATGAATAAGTGCTGCTCCTGGTTGCTTGCCAAAACCCACCACTGCCATTTTTGTGCAGCCACTTTCAATGGGCCCTTTAAAACAGGTGTGTGGCTTCACTCGGTTCACCGGCAAGATGTAATGAGCATCTGCAGCGTGCTCATCTAAATACACCGGGGTGCCAGCAGCAGTGCGCGCTACTTCAAGTGTTTTCATTGACGAGCGAATGTCGCAGCCAATACTTTCTTCGGTTACTCCCAATGTGGCAAGTAATTTTTTTTGACCTTCTGCGGTACCGCCAGCATGGCTACCCATTGCAGGCACAACAAACGGAAGTGCACCCAGTTCGCGTAAACCCGCAATTGCCCCTCGCAAAGTTTCCACTCGCCCGGTGAGACCTCTGCTTCCTGCACCTACTGCAACGGTTTTCCCCTGCAGTTCGACGGAAGCAAAGCGATCTTTCACCGCCTGCGCGACCGCAGCTTCCACATCGCCAACCGGCGCTGGTTGAGGAACATCAAGCGCTATTTCATGTAGTTCTGGCACCTCCAGATCGGGAGAATAGGGCAGCCTCACACCCTGTGACAGTTGTTCCCACGAGCTAGCCATATATGAAGAGTAACGACCGCTACTACACGCCCATGCCATCGGCTAGCGTCGTATCATCCCATAAGTTCATGAAATCAACATTCTGTGGACTTCATCAATACATCAAGGAGAAAACATGCGTCGTATTCAACGCCTCGCTATTCCAGTAGTGGCACTTAGTCTCTTTCTCGTTGCCTGCGGCAGCGATAGTGACACCATAACGGACGAATCCACCGTCGACACCTCAGCAGAGGTAATGACCGACGACACCATGGCAGATGATTCTGCCTCAGCAAAAATTGACATCGCAGCATTAGGGCTCATCAAAGATGGGGCCATCACTGTCTGCACCGACGCTCCATACGAGCCATTTGAATACCAGGACGAAACCACCAAAGAATGGACCGGCTTCGACATGGACCTCATGAAGGTCATTGCCACCAACATTGGCGGCTTGTCGTTGGAAGTTACTGTTCAACCATTCGACGGCATTTGGCTTGCTCCAAAAGCAAAGACTTGTGACCTCGTTGCATCAGCTATGACCATTACTGAAGAGCGTTCTGCGAATGCATTGTTCTCTGACCCATACTTCGATGCAGACCAGTCACTTCTTGTTCGCACAGACGACAAGGCAACACTTGTTGACATTGCATCACTTGCAGGAAAAACCATTGCAGTGCAAACCGGCACCACCGGCGAAACATATGCCAAGGAAAATGCAAAAGATTCCACAGTGAAGTCATTTGATGAACCAGCAGCAATGTTCCTCGCACTTGAAGGCAAGCAAGTTGATGCAATTTTGCAAGACCTTCCTGTGAACGGTGCACGTCAGGTAAAAGAGCCAACCAAGTTTGCTCTGACTGCAACATTTGCTACTGGTGAGCAATACGGTTTCGCACTCGCTCAAGACAACACAACACTTGCTGAAGCAGTGAACAACGGTCTTGCTGCTGCAAAAGACTCAGGCGAATACGACACCATTTTTGCGAAGTACTTCGGCGCAAAGGGTTAATACAAAGGTTTCTGCCTTTAACACAATATGAATATGAGTCGGCGCCAACGCTTGCAACTGGTTCGGGGCGGCATTTATGCCCTCACCATTGCAGCGTTGGCGTTGCTCATTATTTCTGTCGATTGGGGCGCACTTGGTGGCGCACTTTTCAAATGGGATGTTGTTAAAAAACAATTTCCCGACATTCTCACCAGTGCACTTCGCAACACCATCATCTTCACCATTTTTGGTTTCATTGGCGGATTATCACTGGGTTTGTTGTTGGCCATTATGCGCCTCTCCAAAAGCAAGCCCTACCGCTGGTTTGCTGCTACCTACATTGAAATTCTCCGCGGCGTTCCACTGCTTGTCACACTTCTTATTCTTGGCTTTGGTATTCCCATCGCCACTGGCTGGAGCTGGCCCAACCCTTACCTGCAAGGTGCAGTTCCACTCGCGCTTGTTGCCGGGGCATACATTGCCGAAACAGTACGTGCCGGCATTGAGGCAGTCCCCCGTGGCCAAATGGAAGCTGCTCGCTCACTTGGCATGTCGTACACACGAGCCATGGTGACTGTCATTATTCCTCAGGCATTTCGCATCATTGTTCCACCACTCACCAACGAATTTGTATTGCTCATTAAAGACACGTCACTCATTTCCGTTCTTGGCGTTACTGAACGCACGCTCGACCTTGCACGTTTTGGTCGTAACGGAGTGAACGATTCAGCCAATGCCACACCGTTAGTTGTTGCAGGTCTGGTGTATTTAGCTCTCACTATTCCACTCACGCAGTTGGCCGCCTGGATGGAACGACGTTCAAAAGTGGGCCGGCGATGAGTGAACCTCTTGTAGAACTTCGTCAACTACATAAGAGCTTTGGCGACAACCACGTACTACGTGGAATTGACCTGTCAGTTGCCAAGGGCGAAGTGCTGTGCATTATTGGGCCATCGGGCTCAGGAAAAAGCACCCTATTGCGTTGCGTTAACTTGCTCGAGCATCCAACAGGCGGTCAAGTATTTGTGGCAGGAGTAGAACTCACCCATCGCGATTGCGATATTGACAAAGCTCGACGTGCTACTGGCATGGTTTTTCAACAATTCAATTTGTTTTCACATCTTTCCGTGCGCGACAACGTCACCATTTCATTGCGCAAAGTGCTGAAGATGAAACGTGCCGAGGCCAATGCACGAGCAGACATTCTTTTAGACCGAGTTGGTCTTGGCGACAAAGCATCTGCGTACCCAGCACAGCTTTCTGGCGGGCAACAACAACGTGTTGCTATTGCCCGCGCCCTTGCGATGGAGCCCAGTGTGATGTTGTTTGACGAAGCAACAAGTGCACTTGACCCAGAACTTGTTGGCGATGTACTTGGTGTGATGCGCGAACTCGCCGAAGAAGGAATGACCATGTTGGTAGTGACTCATGAAATGGGCTTTGCTCGCAACGTTGCCGACCGAGTTATTTTCATGGATGGTGGCGTCATTGTTGAAGAAGGAAAACCTTCTCAGGTCATTAATGAACCACGTGAGGAACGCACGAAAAAGTTCCTCGCCAATGTTTTAGAGAACTAAACCTGCCCTGCCTTATGGCAGCGCAACAATGGTGATTGTTCCTGCAGCACCATCGACCGTAATAGTGGCGCCATCAGGAATGCGATACGTTGCATCGGTCACCGACGCAACACAAGGAATGCCAAGTTCGCGACTCACAATGCTGGCATGTGAACCAACTGCACCAAGGTTCACCACTACGGCACCAGCAGCGAGGAACAACGGGGTCCATGATGGGTCGGTGTTGAGCGTGACCAAAATGTCGTCGGCATCGAGCCCAGAAGGGTCAAACGGGTCGAGAATAATGCGTGCCTTACCGGTGTATACACCTGCTGAACACGCAGCCCCTGTGAGCACGTCTCCCACTTTCACTATTTCGTAGTTGCCTGCGCCACGGCGCTTCCATTGCGATAAAGGTGGAACAGAACCGTTCACAATAAATGGTGGTTCCAAGGTGGCAAGTTCGGCATGGTCTACAGCGCGTTCGCTGAGCTGTGCTTTAAACGACGACGGGTTTGCTAAGAATGCATCAAGTTCGGCTTCAAGCAGCATAAAAATATCGGTTTCTTTGGCAATATTCCCTGCAGCGCAATGCCTGCGACCGAGTTCAACCATCACTACCCGTACCTCATGGATAACAGCAATGTTGTTGGTCTTGCAACGCTCACGCGCTTGTTGCCAACCAGCAGCCGATGCGTAACCAGCTGCGAACATTCCTGCTGTTTCAGCATCGCCAGCAAGTGCTTCGGAAATTTCCGCAAACAGACGCGCGCGTTCTGCACCGTTGCGCTTGCTCGCTGCGCGAGGGTCAGAACCATCACTTTGGTGACGTAGGCGATCGAGTTGTGCAAACGCTAAACGTGGGTTTGTTTCATAGCTATGTGCGGCAGGGTCCCACTCATTTGGCCCACGCGAACCATGCTTCAACATGAAAGCGTTCAACGCCTTTTCAAATTCAGTGCCGGCAATGCGGCCTTGCCAACCGTCAAATCCGGCATCGAATGCTGCGGCCATTTCAGGTGTTGAGCGAATGGTGCGTGAAAGGTCCCACAAGTCAATAGCAATGAGCGCAGAGTCGACATCGCCAACAGCACCAATGAGACGCACGCCGTCTTCTGGCCGACCGATTGATGCAGTAATTGCTTGCACGGCTCCTGGCCCGAGCGAAGCACCAAGCGATGACCACACGTGTTGTTCGAACATGACTACTTGAATAGGGGCCATACTGCGTGCACGTGCAACAAGTTCTACATCACTCAATGTGGAAAGGTCGGGCCGCTCTGCACGAATTTTTATGGCGAGAATTTTTTGTTCCTCTACCGGTGGATGCACCGTGGAACCCATGACGTAGGCCATGGTTTCGCCAAGCCTCGCTTCATGAACAGAGCTTTCGTGCCATGGCTCTGCAACGTACGGTGGCACATCGGGGTTTGCATCGAAATATGCCGCGTCAATAGCCTCTGGGCTCGCACCTGGCATACGCACACCCATGAGGCGAGCCTGCATGAGAGAGTTATAGAAGTAGCCACCGAAAAGCCCAAATGTTTCTGGTGGAGTGCCGTAATCTTCGTGTTCAAAAACGCCGAAAGTAACAAAGCCCACTTTGCACCCGAGCACCACACCTTTTTCCCAGCAAAGAC
>JABMMV010000209.1 GCA_013205145.1 bacterium | reverse complement strand
CGCTTGGTGCGCGACACCATTGCGTTCACCGCCGAGGAAATGCCGAAGTGGCACTCCATTTCAATTTCGGGTTACCACATTCGCGAAGCGGGCTCTACTGCCGCTGAGGAATTGGCATTTACTATTGCCAACGGTTTTGCATACGTAGAACTTGCGTTGCAGGCTGGCTTGCCCATCGACTCATTCGCGCCGCGTTTGTCGTTCTTCTTCAACGCACACATCGACTTCTTTGAAGAAATTGCGAAGTACCGCGCTGCTCGTCGCATTTGGGCACGTTGGTTGAAAGAGCGTTATGGCGCCAAGCTCGATCGCTCGATGCAATTGCGTTTCCATACGCAAACTGCAGGTGTGTCGCTTACTGCGCAGCAGCCAGAAGTCAACATTGTGCGTACGGCAATTGAAGCTCTCGCTGGTGTTTTGGGTGGCACACAGAGCTTGCATACCAACTCAATGGACGAAGCACTTGCTTTGCCGACTGAGAAGACCGCACGTATTGCATTGCGCACACAGCAAGTAATTGCCTTTGAAACCAACGTCACCCATGTGGCCGACCCACTCGGTGGTTCATGGTTCGTTGAAGAACTCACCGACGAAATGGAACGTCAGGCAGAAGAGATTTTTGCTCACCTCGACAAACTTGGTGAAGGCTCAATTCTTGAAGGTTGTATTCGTGGTATTGAAGAAAACTGGTTCCAGGGTCGCATTGCCGATTCGGCATATGAACTCGAGCGTTCTTTCAACCAAGGTCGTCGCACCATTGTTGGCGTGAGCAAGTTCAAAGAGGGCAATGAAGACGACAGCCTCGATATTTTGCAAATCACCAATGAAGATGAAGCACGCCAGTTGAAGCGTCTCGATGTTGTGAAGCACGACCGTAACCAGGCCGCAGTCGATGCTGTCTTGGCAAAGTTGGCAAAAGAGGCAGCCGATCCGTCGGTCAATCTCATGCCTACTCTCATTGAGGCTTCAAAGGCATATGCAACTTTGGGCGAAATGATGAACACCATGGCGAACGTGTTCGGCCGCCATATTGAAGTGCCAACTATCTAAGAGGGTTATGACCGCACCAACTTGGTGTTGAGAAAGCCACGGTATCGATTGGGGGAATCGTGCTTCATTTAGAGGAAATGCCACAGCGGGTAAAAGCCTTTTTTGAAAAGGTTGAACCCTCATGGAAAAACATCTCTGTTCAAAAATATGAAGTGATGACTGGCGGCTATAGCCGCTTGTTAGCCCGGGCCGATGTTGCGCACGATGGCATTGTTTCTACTTTTGTATTGCGTGGCGACCCACCAGCCGACAAGAGCTTGTTGTATACAAGCCGAGTGCAAGAGTACGAACTGTTGCGCACGGTGGGAGACGCTGGCGTTCGCACACCGCACGCGGTGTATTTCGACGCAACGGGTGAAGATCTCGGAACCTTGGCAATTGTGATGGACTTTTCACATTCCACTTCGTTTTTGCCATACGTTGCTGCTGGCAATTCTATTGAAGGTTTGAATATTCGTCTTGCGGAAGCAATTGCTTCGTATCAAAGTATTCCCATTAGCTCTTTGCCGGCGAGCATGGAACGACCAGCAAGCTGGGATGCGTATATGACCAAGCGCATTAACTCGTGGCGTGTAGCGAGCAACAACCATGTGGAGTCGCTTCCTGTGTTTCATTACGTGGCCGAATGGCTCGATGCACATCGCCCGCCACCAGCACCATTGGTGCTCATGCACGGCGACTTCCAATGCGCCAACGTCATGGTGACCGCCGATGGGCATATTGAGATCATTGACTGGGAACTTGCCGGCATTGGTGACCCACGTGAAGACATTGGGTATTTCAAAGCGGTATCGCAGGCCTCTCCACCAGATCTTTTAGGCGATGACGGCATTGAAGGGTTCTGTGCCCGCTATCGCGAACTTACGGGTCTCAACGAGCTACAAGTGAACCCGGCAACTGTTGCGTACTTCTTGGTGCTGGGCGTGGTGGGCACCGTTGAGCAGTTGATGAAGGGTGGCGCTGCTTGGGCAAAGGGCGAAAATCATTTGTTTAACTCGGTGTTCAACTTGAGTTCGGTGCTCTTTGGTCAAAGTATGTGGCTCGATTTCCTGGGGCAACTCGCTGAGCCGATGAAAAAAATTGCTGCTGCAGCAAATGGAGGGACGTAAATGTTTTCACGACCAACAACTGAACAATTGCTCGCTGGTATTGCTGAAGAACTGCGCACAGTGGTGGCAAGTGAAGTGCAAACCGAGACCACCAAAATTATGTTGCAGCAAATTGATCAAATACTCATGGGCTGCTCTCGTCGCGCTGCACATGAAATTGCATGGGTGCATGAAGAGGCGGAAAAAATTGGTGAACTCACTGGCAAGCCCATTGGCCAGCCAGAAAGCTTGCACTTAGAAGATGTGCTGGCGTGGTATCACGAGGTCAGTTCACTGCTTTCTAGTGAAGTGGGTGCAGCCTTTCGCAGTGGCGACCAAGGCCGCATTGATGCTGTGAAAGAAGTACTCGACGCTCGCTCGGCTATTGAAATGCAAGTTCTTGGTGCACTAGACCTTGTGGGTCGTGGCTAATAGCCAAGTGGGGTAGCGGTTCCGCGGTCAATACTTCCGTGGCGAAATTTGGCCGAGTCAATGGGCATGTGTGCGTCAATTGATTGGCTCGTGGTGTTCTCGTGCACACAGATACGCTCAATGATGCGCCATTCGCCGTTGCGATTTTCGTATTGGTCGAGATAGCGCCCAAACCAGGTATCGAGAAAGTCAACGCCATTGTCGGTGCGAAACACATAAGTGACGTTGTAAATTTCACCCGAACCTTTGGTGCCGCTCACTTCGATGGCATGGTTCATGCAACAGTGCATGGTGGCGGTGAAGCGTTGGTGAGAGTCAATCACGCGGTCACAAAATGCCATTGCATTTCCCACAAAGACCCCGTGGTCATCGGTGGCTTCTGGCCAATATGCCGATTTCATGAGGTCGCCGTCAAGGCGGTCTACGCCGCGTGCGTACCTGGCGGTAACTTGTCGAATGGCGTCGTGGTCGGAAAGTGCTGCGCTCATGTTCCCCCTAGTGAAAGTCCGCAATTCGGCGGTCGTCATAGTGTAAACACGAGTGGTGAATTGTAAAAGACTCAGAGCGCGAACCCATTATCTAGTTGCACTTCTGGTGGTTGCCACCTCGTGCGGGTCGGCTGGGTCTTCTGCCACCACCAGCACTGTGCCCTCTACAACTCTCGCGCCCGTTGTATCTTCCACCACAAGCACAGTTCCTGCAGCGTCGGGGGAGCCTGTGGCATTAGGGGTGCTCACGCGCTCCTCGCAAGCCAGTGTGCTGCAAGAAATTACAAAGTATGTGAATGTACAACGCAGGGGTGTGGGTGGCAGGCCACTCGCATTGCTGGAATGCAAAGTTTCTCAAGAAAGAACACTGGCCGACTGTGTTGAAGAGTTTGCAACAAACAAGGTGTACGCCATTGTGGCTGCCGATGAAGGCGTTGGAGATATTGGCGTTGCATTGGAAGAGGCATCTCAAGACATTCCCGTGGTAGTGGCGAACCCCATTGGCGTGTCTGTGCTGGTTTCTCAAAAAATGACGGCAATAACGCCAGGAATGCCCGGGCTCATGCTGTCGTTGGCAATTGTGGCGACGGGCGAACTCGCCGGTGAGAGCAAAAGCGTCCGCGTTGTTCATAGCGGCAGCGAAGAATCAAATTCAATTTATGCATCAATTGTGCGGCCGGTCTTGGTGAAGTCGGGGCTGCGCGTTGACAACATCTCCGAAGTTGTTGTTCCTGACGATGCAACAAGTGATGAGGTGGTGGAACTGCTCACTGATGCTGGGGTCACCTCATCGGCAGTGATTGCCGATGTCGCTGGCGAAAGTTGTTCAGGTTTTACAAAATGGGTGAACTCATTAACAAGCAAGCCCGTTGTGCTCGCCACTGATGCTTGTGCATTGAGTAATGCAAAAAGTGAAACGGAAAATTGGTTTGTTGCAAGATACGGGAATGATTTCACCAATGTTCGCGATGCTGAATTTGGGCTGAAGAACTGGGCTTCGTCGTATCGAGAAGGTATTCGTGCCACGGTGCTTGCATTGGTCGATCTCTTGAGCGAACGAACTGAACGCAGTCTTAGCTTGGCCGAAGTGAAAGCGGGCTTCAATGCTTCTGTTAAAAATGTTCGAGGATTTTCACAGTCTCCCCAATGTGCACTCATGTTGTCGTATGTTGCTTTGTGTACATCGCAGGTGGGGTTATCGCAAGTAAAAAATGGTGATTTAGTAGACATACGCGGTGGCACAAAGGGAAATCCCATAGAGCTATTCACCGAGATACAGCCCTTGGGCAGTTAGCGTATGGGTATGAGTTCTGCTTGGAACAACGTGGGTGCAGCGGCAAATGCATTAGAAAAAGTTGCGATCAGCAATCTCTTCACCCAAAACCCCACGCGCACCGAGTCGTTCATGTTCCGAGCTGGTGAACTTCTCGTCGATTTCTCACGACAAAAAATAGACGCTGCAGCACTGCAGGCACTCGTCGCTTTAGCCAAATACTCCGACGTGGAAAACCAACGGAACAAGATGTTTAGTGGTGAGGCCATTAACAACACCGAAGGTCGCCCTGTGTTGCATGTTGCCCTGCGTATGAATGCCGACGAGAGTGTTGTTGTCAGCGGGAAAAATGTTGTTCCTGAAGTTCACACAACATTGCAGCGCATGTCTCATGCAGTTGAACGCATTGCGAGCGGAGCACATTCTGGTGCTACGGGTAAGCCCATCAAGCATGTTGTAAACATTGGCATTGGGGGAAGCGACCTCGGGCCAGCAATGGCAATGCGGGCGTTGAGTGCGTATGGCGTTACCGGCGTGCAAGCCCATTTCGTGTCGAACGTTGACCCCACAGACTTGGCTCACGTTCTTGCGCACTTAAACCCGCATGAAACTGCCTTTGTCGTTGCGTCGAAAACCTTCGCAACGCAAGAAACAATGGCGAACGCCCACACGGCAATGAAATGGTTGCAGAACGGAATGAGTGTTGCCTCGGTGTCGAGCCACTATTTTGCGGTCACCGCAAATGTTGAAGCAGCAGTGCAATTTGGTGTTCCTACGGAAAATATCTTTCCGATGTGGGACTGGGTAGGCGGGCGTTTCTCGCTTGGCTCGGCCATTGGTTTTTCACTCATGTGTTCCATAGGTGCTCAGCACTTCGGTGACATGTTGCTTGGTATGCGTGAAATGGACGAGCACTTCTGCTCTGCTGAGTTGCAAGAGAACGTTCCTGTTTTGTTGGCGCTCGTTGGCATTTGGAATCGCAATTTTCTTGGCTCTGCATCACAAGCTGTCATTCCTTACTTGCAAGAACTTGCACGATTCCCCGCTTATCTTCAGCAATTAGAAATGGAAAGCAACGGCAAGCGTGCAAACCGTGCTGGGGAACTGGTGGAACATGCAACCGCTCCGGTGGTGTGGGGGGAACCTGGCACCAACGGCCAGCATGCATTTTTCCAACTGTTACATCAAGGAACCGATGTGATTCCGGTTGATTTCATTGGCGCTGCACGAACAACTGCGGTGGGGCTTCATGAGCAAAGTGTTCGTGAGCAACATCAAAAGCTCATGGCAAATATGTTTGCGCAAGCATCGGCGTTGGCCTTTGGCTCTCCAGCGCCAACCGATATTCCTGCAGCGCAAGGGGAGCATCGAGTGTTTCCAGGCAATCGCCCCAGCACCACCATTGTGTTCAATGAGTTAAGCCCACGTGTGCTTGGTCAACTCGTGGCACTTTATGAGCACAAAACATTTGTGCAGGGCTGCATTTGGGGCGTGAACAGTTTCGACCAGTGGGGCGTTGAACTGGGCAAAGTGTTGGCCGGCGATGTGCTTGCACATATGGCAAACACATCGCTCGACTCCACACTCGACCATTCCACACGTGTGCTTGTGGAATGGTTTTTAAAAAACTCTTAGCGAGCGACCCTATTCATTGTGCTCGCCTTAGCGAGCAACCATCATCCCTGTTTTTTGGAATGTGACTGACATGCCAGCACCCGAGGTGAGGCCAGCATCAACAGTGATGTTTTGGCCGGTGATGTAGCTGCCACCATCGCTGAACAAGAAGAGTGCAGTTTCTGCAATGTCGTTGGCATGTGCTGCACGGCCAAGTGGCGACATGCTGCCAATGCGCTCTGACGCGGTCTTCAAGTCATCTGGATCTCCAGCAATAACGTGGGCGGTCATACCGGTGGGAATGGACCCAGGAGCAATGGAGTTGGCGCGAATTTTGAATGCAGCAAGTTCAGATGCTGCACTGCGTGCCAAACCAATAACGCCTGCCTTTGCCATTGCATATGCGTGTGGCCCAAGGCCACCTTGAACACCGGCAACCGAAGCGGTACCGATGATGCAACCGCCGTTGCCCGAAGCGATGATGCCACGAGCAGCGTGTTTAAACGTAACGAATACGCCTCGCACGAGAACAGCCATGGTCTTGTCGAAGTCGTCCATTGGGGTGTCGGCAATGGGGCCAACAACGCCAACGATGCCAGCGTTGGCAAATGCACTGTCGAGGCGACCAAATTTGGCGATGCCTGCATCGACTGCTGCAGCAACGTCTGCTTCTTTGGTGACGTCGCATTGAGCGAAGATTGCTTTGTCGCCAAGTGACTTGGCAACAGCCTCGCCACGCTCAACGCCGTAGTCGGCGATAATGACTTTTCCACCTTCGGCAACAAGAAGGCGAGCAGTGGCTTCACCCAAACCGCTTGCGCCTCCTGTAATAAGAGCAACTTTTCCTTCGTAACGACCAGCCATTGGTCCCCCTTCGCGTAGATGTTTCATTCACTGTAGTGTCGGGTCGGAAAAGGTGCATCGTCAGACGAGGTGCGCCACCTATTGGGGCGAGGGGTTCAACATGGGTACGGACAATTCTTTAGTGGGCGCTGGGCGCATCGCAGGCGCGGGGAAACGGCAAACAATTCTTGCGTATTTCAGTATGCGTGGCGTCGAGTTTTCCCAGCGAGTAGCCGCAGCAGGTGCGGCGGGTTTTGATGGCATTGGTTTCAACGTGGCTGAATACTTGAAATTACGGGCCGAAGGAACCACCGACGCGCAACTGCAGGCCATTCTCGACAAACACAATGTGCGTATTTTGGAACTAGAAGCTCTGCGCCTTTTAGACGACGCAGCGGCGAAAGATTTTGAACATGTTGCACGCACCTTTGGCGCAGAACGAGTTCAGGTCATCTCTCCTTTTGGCCCCGATAAAGATATTGACCTCACAAAGGCATCGGCATGGATTGGTGAAATTGCCAAGCGGACTGAAGAGGCAGGCATTAACTACGCAATTGAATTTTTGCCACCTACCAAAATTCCCGACATCGCGACTGCTCAGCGCGTTGCCCAAGCAAGTGGTCAGAAAAATGTTGGGCTCTGCGTCGACACCTGGCATGTATTTCGTGGGGCTGGTTTGGCCTCGCTGGCCGATCTCGATTTCTCCATGGTGAAAAATGTGCAGGTAGACGACGGAACCATGAAGCCCCGGCTCGACGACTACATCCAAGACTGCATTCATTACCGTGAATTGCTGGGAGCGGGGGAGTTCCCCTTGGTGGAATTTTTCCGTCGTACGCCACCAACTGCCCCTATTAGCGTGGAAATTATCTCCGACACTCTCGATGGAATTCCGGCAATGGAGCGGGCAAAAGTGCAAGCCGAGTCACTTGAGCGCACTTTGGCGTTACTTTAATCCTCACTTCATATTTTGAGTTCGCTTGAAGGGCATGAATTAGGCGACAATAGAGCCATGGCAGTAAAAGTTCCTCAAATTGGCCCAGCTACTCCTGAAGAGGCAGACCTCGAAGGTCTGAACCCCTTTCGTGACTCCATCATGCACCAGTGCCCGCACATGTACTTCCGGCGCATGCAACAAGAGACACCGCTGTTCGATGTTGAAGGCACCGACGTGCACATTGTGACGCGCCATGAACTCATTGTGCCGTTAGTGCGCGATACAGAAACTTTTTCGAACCGTTTTGGTAGTGCAGGCGAGCCGCCAAAGGGTGAAGTTCTTGAGAAGATGAAAGCAGTGCTTGCGACGGGTTGGCCACAAACACCCACGATGCTCACCATCGACCCGCCGTACCACACGCGTTTTCGCAACACTGTCGCTTCTTTTTTCACACCACGAAAAATTGCTGAATTGCGACCGCTCATTGAAGAATATGTCGACAGTATCGTAGACAAATTTATTGACCGTCCCGACAAGACAATGGAATTTGTACGCGATTTTGCCGTTCCACTTCCTATTGCTGCAATCGCTTTCATTTTAAGCGTGCCACTCGACAAGATGGCCGACCTCAAGCGTTGGAGCGATGACTCCATCGCAACAATTGGTAGCAGCATCTCCGACGACCGTCGCATAGAAGCGCTCACGGGCGTGATGGAAATGCAACGTTATTTTGCAGGTCGTTTAGAGGAAAAGCGAGCCGACCCTTCTGACGATTTGCTCACCGCATTGGTGACAGCAGAAATTGATACTGATGAAGGAACAAAGCGACTACTCGATATTCCCGAGATGCTCTCAATCATTGCGCAGTTGCTCACCGCAGGAAACGAAACCACCACCAACACGTTCGCTGAAGGCATGCTGTACTTCGCCGAAAACATGGATGTGTGGGAAAAGGTTCGCGAAGATCGCACACTCATTGGCCCAGCTGTAGAAGAAATTCTGCGTTTGTCGTCGCCCTCAGGGGGAATGTTCCGCGTTGTCACCAAAGACAATGTGGAAATTGATGGTTGCCCCGTGCCAAAGGGTGACCGCATCATGCTCATGTACTCGGCTGCAAACCGCGACCCGAAGGTGTGGGGAGAAACCCCCGACCAATTCGACCCACTGCGCCCCAACCTCAAAGAGCACCTTGCTTTCGGCAAGGGAATCCATTTCTGCATTGGTGCTCCGCTTGCACGCCTTGAATTGCAGGTGGCATTTGAGAAAATGGCAGACCGCTTGAAGTCGTGGAGCCTCTTGGAAACGAATGATTTCCGATATCACGACAGTTTCATGTTGCGCGGTTTGAAGAAGCTCGATTTATCATTTGAAGTGGTCTGAGCGAGACGGCTCAGAGCCCCTTAGACTCAGAAGTCTTATGGCAGGTGAACGCGTTCTTGTTGCAAAAGTTGGTCTCGACGGTCACGACCGTGGAATAAAAGTCGTGGCACGCATCTTGCGAGATGCTGGCTTTGAAGTCATTTACACCGGTCTCTTTCAGACCCCCGACAAAGTTGCTGCTGCAGCAATCGACGAAGACGTCGATGCGGTGGGGCTCTCTATGTTGTCTGGCGCACACATGACCCTTGCGCCAAAAGTTGTTGAGAAAATGCGCGAGCGTGGTGTTGATGTTCCTGTCGTTGTGGGCGGAATCATTCCCGTCCAAGATGCCGACAAGTTGAAGGCACTTGGTGTTGCAGGAGTCTTGAACCCAGGTGCAACTTCCGACCAAGTAGTAGAACTCATGCGCTCGGTCATTGCTGCTTCGCGGGCTGGCGCAAAGTAACTGCAGTGGCCGGAGTCGCCCGCGACCAAGCAGAGCGCGTACTCAATCTCATTGCGTTGCTCACGGAAAACTCGCAGCCACTCACGTTCACTCAAATTCGCGGTGCACTTGGTGCCAATAACTACGCCGATGGCGAATCGGGCAGGGCAACATTCGAGCGCGACAAAGCATTAGTGCGCGATATGGGTGTGCCTATTGAAATGAAAACTTTGGGTGGTAACCAAGCCGGCGAGTCGAGCTATCGCATCGACCGTCGCCAACTTGAATTGTCATCGGTCAATTTCACGAGCGAAGAGCGCCAGGCATTGCAGCTTGCACTTGCCGCAGTGCACATTGACGCTGCATGGGCCGACCGTGCACGTTTGAAGCTAGGCCTCGATGTTGCAGAGGGCGAAACGTTGGCGCAAGCACATTTGCCCGTGAACAGTGTTGCCTTGCCAGTGGTCACCGAGGCCGCCCAAAATTCTAAAGAAATTAGTTTTAGCTATCGCGGTGAAACACGACGTCTTCACCCCTACGGAGTCTTAGGGCGTGGCGGGTACTGGTACGTAGTGGGTGCCGACCAAATGCGTAATGCAATTCGCAGCTTTCGTGTTGATCGCATTGAAGGCAAGGTAAAAATTCTCGATGCCACTTTCGAACGCCCGCAAGGTTTCGATATTCAAGCGGCGGTCGCCACCGATACAGAAATGCTCGGAGAAGGTGCAGAGCCCACCATGGCCCACGTGCTTATTAATGCAGCTCTCGCGCCAAGTGTCTTGCGGGAATTCGGCAACGAGTCGGTTATTGAAACTCGCGACAATGGTGCAGTTGTTGTTGAAGTGCCGTGTGGAAATGAAGGCCCCTTTCGTTCGTGGTTGCTGGGGCTTGTGGAGCATGCGGAGGTGTTGTCGCCAACCGATGTGCGCGAAGGCATCAAAAACTGGTTGTCTGACATGCAAAAAGGTGGTGCGCAATGAGCACCGCTGCGCGTCAACGTCGTGCTGGCGAACGCGTGCAAGGGCTTCTTATTATGTTGCCGTGGCTGGCCGCGCGTAAACGTGTTTCTATTCATGAAATGGCAAGTACTTTTCAACTGAGCGTTGAAGAACTGAGCCAAGATCTCACCCTTGCTGGGCTTTGTGGCACTCCGCCATATTCTCCACTTGAGCTCATCGAAATTTTCTTCGACGAAAATGAAGTATGGGTAGAAATACCCAATGTGTTCAACAAGCCGCTGCGCCTTTCTGTTGCCGAAGCTTTTGCATTGCGTGCTGTTGCCGATACTGCTCTTGCGTTGCCTGGCGCAGCCAACTCTGCTGCATTAGGTTCTGCAATTCAAAAACTCAATGAGCTCACCGCAATTGACGATGCTCTTGTTATTGAAAACCCTCACGACCCGTTGCTCGCTGAACTGGCTCACTTTTGTGACACGAATGCCCGCGTTTCACTCGACTATTTTTCGCCCACCACGAATAAATCAACATCACGAAGCGTGGTGCCACGGCGTATATGGCTCAATGGCGAACATTGGTATCTCGATGCCATTGACCTTGGTATTAATGAGCCCCGCGTTTTCCGTGTCGATCGCATGAGTGCATTGAAAGATTCTGGTGAAGTGGTGGATGCAGCGACTCTTCCAGCCCTTGCCGATGAGCCTGGTTTTCACTGGGATGCGCACGCTGAACGCGTCACGCTTCATTTGCAGCCATCTGCGCATTGGGTGGCAGAACGTTACCCCGTGTACTCGCAACGCAAAATAGGCGATGCGGTGTTGGAAGTAGTTCTTCCAGTGACCTCGGCTCCTTGGCTGGGTCGCTTGTTGGTGCGGGCGGGAAATGCAGCTGTGGTGGTGAGCCCAGAAAAGTACGCAACTCTCGGTGCCGACACGGCTGCCAATATTTTGGCTCGCTACAACTAAAGAGCGAGTTGGTACAGGTCGTTTACGGTGTGCGCATCGTGTGACGCAATGAGAATAGAAAGCAGTTGCGCAGTAGCAGTTGCATCGCAGAGTGCATCGTGAGCATTGGTGAGGGGAATGTTGTATTTCTCACACAGGGCCGTGAGGCGGTGTTGCTCGGCACGCTTGGGGTCGAGAAGACGCGACATTTGCAATGTGCAGAGGTGCTGGTCGACTTCAATGTTGACGCTGTGTCGTTGTGACTCTGACTTAATGAATCCAAAGTCGAACTTGGCGTTGTGCGCAACAAGAATGCGTTTTCTTGCGAGGCGACGCAGTTGACGAATTGCTCGTTTGGTGTGCAGGCCTTGGCGCAGTTGTTCATTGGTGATGCCGTGAATGTGGTGTGCTGGTGGGTGCTCGGACCCCCAGGGGAATGGCCCACCATTGCTGGGGCGCACGTATGTGCTGTAACTGCGCAGCACTTGACCTTTTGAGTTGGTAACAACTGCGCCGATTTGCAAAATGAGGTCGCTATCGGTTGCCAAACCAGTGGTCTCGACATCGACAACGAGGAACTCCGCCTTTTTCAGCGGCGGCATTTTGCGGGGCATGTGTTGCACAGTAGGGAAGGCGTGTTAGCCGGAAATTGCTTTTTGGAACATGGCCATGTCGAAGTAGTCGCGCCACAACGTAATTTTCCCACTGGCAATAGTGAAAATGCCCATGAGGGGAACTTCCACCCAACGATCGCCCATCTTGAAGCGGTCGGTACGCTCGTTCATGACAACCCCAGAAGTGGCATCGCCAGATGATGTTTGGTGATGAATCACCCAATCGATTTCGCTGCAGCCGGCGAGGAACGGAGCAAGCCCTTCTCGCACACTCTCTGGGCCAAAAACTTTGCGCATCGGAACATTGTCGTATTCGCATTCCTCGTCGAGGAGGAGAAGTGCACCTTCAAGATCTTTTGTCTCAATGAGATGGATGAAGTGGCGTACAAGCTGGTCTGGCGTCATCTGGTTATTCTTGCCGATGATGACGCGGCGTAACGTATTACGCGCTGTGTGGCATGCGGGCGCGAATGCCAATGGGGGCAGCAACGGTGAAACCGGCAAGGTGCCTGTCTTCTTCACTCTCGCCTGCCCAGTAGCCGTATTCATGGTTGGTTCGTGCGTACTCCCGGCACTGAGCCGTGACCGAGCATTGATCGCACAGTTGGCGGGCACGCGCTTCACGACGGGCACGAGCTTGCGGGCGTTCGGCCTTTGGAGGGAAAAAGAGAGGAGTGCGGCCTTTGCACGCAGCAAGTTGGGTCCAATGCTCAGTTTCTTTCACTACTACAGGAGCAGGAATTCGAATCATTTTCATTTCGGTGAGTGACATTGTGAGCGCCTTCTCTATGGGGTGACCGTGTTTCATCACACTATGAGGGCGCAGGGGGTTAATGCAAGTATTTAGTACTAAATGTGCCAACAAGCACATTGGCCCCTATAAGAGCTCGGCAGCCAGGCTTGCCACTTCACTGCGTTCGCACGCAGCCAGGGTGACATGACCAAAACATTCCTGGTCAGAAAACGCGTGAATAAGCACGGCAAGGGCGTTGTTCGACTCACCCATATAGGGGGCATCAATTTGGCTGGTATCGCCAGTGAAGATGACCTTGGTGCCATCACCAATACGGGTGAGGATGGTTTTGAGAGTTGTTGGCTCCAAGTTTTGGGCTTCATCAACCACCACAATTTGGCGATGCAGTGATCGACCGCGAAGGAAGGTGACCGACTCAAGCGAGAGTTGCCCGCGTGCAATGAAGTCGTCAATCAGCCTGCGTGCATCGTTGCTCGAGCGATGATCGGTGAGGGCCACGATGGAGTCGTGAATGGCCGACATCCATGGGTCAAGTTTTTCATCGAGACCACCAGGCAAGAAACCGACATCTGCTCGACCCACAGGAACGAGTGGGCGATACACGGCAAGACGCTCGTAGCGACGTTGTTCGACCACCTGTTCCAAGCCAGCCGCAATGGCCATGATGGTTTTGCCGGTTCCGGCTCTGCCGTCGAGCGCAACCACTGTTACCTCGGGGTCAAGGAGGAGCTCAAGGGCAAAGCGTTGTTCTTTGCTGCGTGCCCGTAAACCCCACGCCTCTGGAGCGTTTGATGAGAGAAGGTGCAGGTCATCCATTTGCCGACGGGCAAGAGCTGATTGCGAACCGTCACGTAACACCGCAAACGTGTTCTGCGACAAAGTTTCTGCACCTGCGACGCTGTCTACAGGAAGTGACCCAGATGCGTAAAGGTCGTCAATTGCGCCATGAGTTGCTGCGAGTGGAACCCAACCCATTGGCCTACTGTTCGCGGCACGCCCTACAGGCTGGTGTTCATCTGCTTGCAAACCCAGGTGGGCGGCCTTAATACGCAGGGCAGCATCGTTGGAAATGAGGCGAGTGGGAGCGGTGCGGAACTGCCCTAAAGCTGCGCCAATAATACGATTATCAGGAATTTCTGGGTCGAGGCCATGCTCAATAAGAAGGTGGCGTTGGATGCCGTTGACCTCAATGTGAACGCTTCCTCCGTCTTCGCCATCGTGTACTTCCAGTGGGGTGTTGAGTACTCCACCAGCACGCTTACGTAGTTCCTCTAATGAACGCAGTGCTGTACGCGCCGCACGACCCACATCGTCGAGACGTGTTTTTAACCCATCTAGTTCTTCGACAACGGTGAGTGGAATGACCACTTCGCAACCAGGAAATGCATTCAAACTCGCAGGATCTGCAACGAGAACTGAAGTGTCGAGCACAACCCGAGTGCGTTGGCGCGTGCGCAAAGGAGCCTCTGGTGAAGCGATGCTGACGTTCTCATTGTGAGGAACAATTTCACTATGGCGAAGATCAGTCATCGCCACCTCCTTTGAATGGATGCGAGCGATGTACTCAACAGTTCGTAGTGTTACCGATGCTCGAACTCGAGTGGTGGATCACAAGATGAACATTTTGTAACGGTGATGTTTGGGGCCGGTGATGAGCATTTTTTCATTTTTTGGGAAAATTTCTGCCCGTTTTCAAAAATATTTTTAAAAAT
>JABMMV010000208.1 GCA_013205145.1 bacterium | reverse complement strand
TGGTCAATACCCAATGTGGGGTTAGTGGAATTGATGAAGACTCATTTATTCGACAACAACATTGGAAATTTGACACCTAACGATTACATCTCGTCAAATGACCACTATTCAGAACTCTATGTAGCGGTCAATATGTCGAGCGGCGCTAGGTCGTACCCGTATAAGACTGCGGCAAACCGCGTGCGTCCTGTGCGCTTCTTCGCCAAGACAGATCGTCGTAAATTTACGCCAACACTGTCTGGCATTTCGGTTCCATCAAACTCCATGGCCTACGGCGCTGCCGACTTCAACGTGAGCACATCTAGCTCTGGCATGAATGAAATGGGTGGAAGTTTCACTAACTATGGTGTCATCACGTACACCAGCAGCAATACGTCGGTAGCGACTATTGAAGCCAATACTGGACGCGTGAGCATCGTTGGCAGTGGCTCGTTCACCATTACCGCTACGCAAACTGCATGGGGCATCTTTAGGGCTCCTGTAGCTGTTACGAATTCCATCAGCGTCAGCAACGGCACTCCGCAGTTCAGTGGGTTGGCATTGCCGGGCACTGGTTACCGTGCCGACGACGCTCCATTCACTGTGACTGCTGCAGCATCTTCAAATAGCCCAGGCGCCGTTACCTACAGCAGTTCAAACACTGCCATCGCAACAGTCAACGCGACATCGGGCTTAGTGACTATTGTGGGTGCTGGTACAGCAACTATCACGACAACTCTTGCCGCTAGTGGTTTCTGGAATGGCGCAACTCTCAGTGTTCCTCTAAGCATTGGTGCTTTGTGTGCCGATGGCGGTGAGTGTCGCATTGGCGACGTAGGCCCTGCCGGCGGAAAGATCTTTCTTATTCCTTCATCAACAGGCAACACCACCGGCAAGTTCTTTGAAGCTGCTGCGGCAGATCTTTCATCGAGCATGGCCTGGTGCGATAACCAATCTCTTGCTGGAGCAAATGGCTATGCAATTGGCACTGGTGAGGCAAACACCGTTGCCATTGATGCTGCATGTACTTCTGGTGCAGGCCAAAGTGCAGCCGACTATACGAATAATGGTTACGGCGACTGGTACTTGCCATCGCACGACGAATTCACCGCAATGCTCGGCTTACTCACAACTATTGGTGGCTTTTCAACTGCTTCTTACTGGTCATCGTCGGAGGAAAATTCGGCCGCAGCCAAACGGTTTGGGCTCCCTGATGGCGCTATGTCGGGTCATGACAAACTTCAATCGTTTAATGTGCGACCAATTCGCTCGTTCGAAATTAAGCGCTCGTGCCTAGACATCAAGAACTCAACTGGTACCAATGCGAACGGCGTGTACACCATTGCGCTCAGTGTGGGTGGCGCCGTAGTGAACACACAGGTGTATTGCCTCATGGATTCAGCCTTAGACGGTGGCGGTTGGACCATGGCAATGAAGGCACCGCGCAACAGCCAGACCTTCTATTACAGCTCGGACTACTGGACCACATCAAACAATTTGAATGTTGGCAATGTGGGCAGCGTGACCGCCGATGCAACCAATGCCAAGTTCGACACATTCAACTACATGTCGGCAACCAGCATGCTGGCTGTGTTCCCAGATGCAGGTATCAACGGAGGCAGCATTACTGGCCACACTTATGGTTGGACATGGAAGCAAGTCATTCCGAATGGGCCAAAGACTCCGCTAGCTATTTTCAGTGGCGCGGCCGAGCAATTCATCGGTGACGCCTACTTGTACTCAGGCTTTGATACGCGGGTGTGGACCCGTCAGCGCGACATTCGTTTCTATGGTTTCAACTGGGACGACAACTACAAAGCTCGTTGGGGCTTTGGTTGGAACGAAAACGGCGGAGGCCTCTTCCCGAACGGTGTTCGCGCATCCGACGATGCAACGGGTGGCCTAGGGCTCAATTGGGGAAATTACTCTGCTGGCGATGGTGCTTTCTGCTGTACCGAATCAAATGGCCTCAACCGTTCAATGTCATTCGAAATGTACGTCCGCTAACTTTGATTAGTGTTCTCGGCGCGGTATGTCCCGTAAAACGGTACATACGGCGCCGAGAACCCTTGAACCCTTCAACGCTTCAGCACTGAGAGTTGCTGGGTGGCAAAGTTCCTTTGATAAGGAATGCATCTACAAGTTGTGTAGCGCAGTCATTTTTTAAGTAGCTCGTATGTCGCGATGAATTGACGCTGATGAAACGTGAATTTTGAAGTGATGCACTCATGCTTTGCGAGGAAGCAAGGGGAGTGACGGGGTCATTGGTGGAGCCAATGACAACAATGGGTGCGGTAGATGAGATTTTTAGTTCCCGCTGCGCAGGTTTTTGAGTAGGCCACAGTGCACAGGTGTAATCGCGACCAATGAATTCTCCAAAGCGGGGGGCAACACGCATGACCGATTCGATTTGTGCGTCTACTTCCTCAGTTGTCAGAGGCGTAACCTCGTCGGCACAAATAGTGGCGATAGAGGCTTCAGAAACATTGCGGTTAGCTTCGTAACCTGCATCTTGGTAGTAGTACGAGTTGTACAGATCGAGAAGTAGTTTTCCATCACCATCTTGAGCGCTCTGCAACGCCTTGGCGAGGTCTTCCCATGCACTGTCGTCATATAGCGAAGATGCTGTAGCGGTGAGCACAACAGTTGCATTCACGGTGGCTTCAGTCTTCAATAGATCATCAAATGCTTGTACCGCTTTGCCGTTGTTATGGAATGCGCACGAGGCTTTCTTCGAACACTGCGCAAGAAATGCAGTGAGTTGTTTTTCAAACCCTGCTGCCTGGGTGAGTCGGCGTTCGGCACTCGTTGAATTCGGTGCGGCGGCTGCATCGAAAACTGCTCCTTGAACGGTGTTGGGAAAAAGCGTTGCCCATGTTGCGCCCAATGTGCTGCCATAGGAGAAGCCAAAGTACGAGATCTTTTCCTCGCCAAGTGCAATGCGAATAGCCTCAATATCTCGAGCTGAAGCGGCAGTAGACATATGAGAAATAATTTGTGGGTTCTTTGCCTTGCAGGCATCAACAAACCTCTGCGTTGAAGCCGTCGTACGT
The DNA here is from genome assembly GCA_013205145.1 of bacterium. GTDB lineage: Bacteria > Actinomycetota > Acidimicrobiia > Acidimicrobiales > Ilumatobacteraceae > F1-20-MAGs119. Next base: position 4,621 of record JABMMV010000208.1, on the reverse strand, counting down.
TCGTTAGCAAAAAAGTCGCTGTACGAATCACCACAATCAAAGGTTGGGGTAGAGGCTCCCGTTCCTCGTGGGTCCCACCCCACAATGTCGAAATGGGTCATGAGGTCTTTGCTGAAGTAGTACGCGGCGTTTTGGGCAAGCGAAGTTCCTGGGGCACCCGGGCCGCCGGGGTTCACTAGAAGTACTCCTTGGCGCAGGTCGTCGTCGAGAGCACGTTGGCGGGTGAGGGGAATTTGGAAGGTGCCGAGTTCAGGGCTGGCGTAGTCGAAGGGAACCGTGATGGTGCTGCACTCAATATCGCCACACTTTTTCCACTCTGGAGGGGAATTTTCCAACGTTGTTGGCGATGTGGCCGCTGTGGGTGCAGGAGCCGTGGAAGAGGTATTCCCGCAGGACAAAAGGACGGGAAATAAGCAGCAAATAGGGAGCATTTTTTTGATAAAAAAATGTCGGTATCGCACATGGAGAGGCTACGACATTTGCCTCCCCATGAGGTCGGATTGGCTAGGCTTTGGGCATGTCAAAAGATCGTGAACCCGTCAGAATTCTCGCCCACGAATCGGTAGCCGAAGGCATTACCGAGCGGCTCCAGGCAGCGATGTCTCGCCGTAAATTCTTGGGTGCAATTGGTGCCACCGCAGCCGCTGCAGCGCTCGCTAGTTGTGGCGACAAGGTCAATAACTATTACGGCAGTACAGGACCAACTGCTTCAACATTGGTAGAGCGACGCATGAACCTCTACAGCTGGGCCGACTACACCGACCCAGAACTGTTAGCCGCATGGGGCGATACCACAGTTGCTATTTTCAACTCGTCTGAGGACCTCATTGCAAAACTCACCGCTGCAAATGGAAAGAGTGGATTCGACATCGTCGTGCCAACTGGAATGTTTATTCCAGAAATGGTGCGGCGCGAACTGCTGGAACAACTCGACTTGTCGAAAATTCCTAACTTCAATCAACTCGATGTTCAATACACCGATCAGCCGTGGGACCGCAAAAATACCTACTCGGTATGTAAAGCATGGGGAACAGTTGGTTGGTTGTACGACTCTTCTGTAGTGACAAAACCCATTGCAACATGGAATGACTTTATTGAAGCCGCAAAGGGTGAAGCCAGTGGCAAGACTTCGCTCCTCGATGCGCCTATCGACTCAACAGGGCTGTACTTCTGGGCGAATGACCTGGAGTGGGACAACGACAACGAAGAAGCAATGGCTGCATGCAAAAACTTTTTGTTGAACGAACTTGCGCCGCACCTTAGCGGTCTCGACTCTGCGCCACAGGGTGTTATCCTCGATACGCCGTATGCGCTTTCACAGATATTCAATGGCGATGCGCGTCGCTGTCTGTTAGCGCTCAAAGAAGCTGGCCAAGATGTGAGCAAGTGGAAGTGGGGAGTAGGTGCTCCGAAAACTGAAGGTTGGATGGACAACTACTGCATCGTCAAAGGTGCACGCCACAAAGAAGCTGCTTATGACTACATCAATTTCATGCTCGACCCGTTGAACTCGGCTCGCGATGCGATGTTCATTGGTTCCCACACGGGCTCTGCAAGTTTGGAGGCGATGTTGCCTTCAGAACTTCCTTATAAAGAATTTATGTTCTTCACCCCAGAGGAGCTCGCACGCATGGTGCCGGGTAAATACTCAACAGGTCTTGATACTGCAATTGCCATTCACACTGAATTACGTAAAAAGGCATCTGCCGGTACTTTGGTCAAGGGGTAACTATGTTGCGTAGTAGAACCTTGGTGCGGCTGAGTTCAGCCGTCATTGTGGCCAGTGCTTTTCTGGTGGCGTGTGGCGGAGGAGCAGCAGGCGGTGGCGGGAAAGTCGATGCCCAAACAGCGCTAGCAGATCTCATTGTAGAAAAGCCTTCTGCGGCAAAAGCTGGTTCGAAGACCTCTGATGTTTCTTGCTCGGGCCCGGCACCAAGCGAATTTGGTTCAGGTGAATTGTGTGTTGACTCTGGGTACCGCCAAGACAGCAAGTTTTCTTTTGCTAACTGGGGCAGCTATCAGTACACAGGCGACACCTTTAACCCCGATGAGTTTGTCACGCTATTCGGTGCAGCAAACGTGTGCATTTCTGGCGTAGCAGCAAACTGTGTGCTCACAACTGAATCACAAGCTCAGCTCGACAAACTCAACAAGCAGGTTGCTGGTGGTCGTTGTGAAGGCATGGTGGTCATGAGTGCACTTTTGGCAGCCGGTGCAGTGAAGTTAGAAGATCTGCAGCCTGGTGCGAAGTCGGTATCCGACCTCGACCCCAACGACCCAAAGTTGTTGAAGCAAATTAACTATTGGTGGGCGACGCAGTTTTCTCCGAAGGTTGTTGCCGACACCACAGTTATTCGTGAAAAAGGAATTAAAGGTGTGCTCGACGGAGCCTTGCGGGGTATGCGTAAAGGTGTATTTGCCACAATGGGTATTTATACGAAGTCGTCCGGCCATGCGCTGTTGCCTGTAGGTGTTACTCGCTCTGCCGACGGAACTTTTAATATCATCGTGTACGACAGCAACTTGCCCGACCAATTGTCGCGAGTAGTCATTGACCCAGTGAAAGAAACTTGGATCTACCTTGAAGGTGCTGTAACACCAGGGCAGGCAACAGGTGGCTGGTCGGGAACTTCAGGAACCATTGAACTCACACCTATCGTTTCGCGTGAAGGTGGTTCAACATGTACCTTCTGTGACGATAAATCTGCCAGCCAACTTGAAGTGGATGCAGAACTCGTTCCGCTTCCTGCAGATGGCGTCCTTGATTCACTCTTTACGCCTGCTGCGGAATAGTTACCACGTATCTATCATTGGGCGCTTTTTGCCGGTGCGCGGTGGGGTTGGTGGGTAACTCCGCAACATGCCGGCTATGCGCATACGGGTATCGGCAGGGTCGATGACTTCATCAATTTCCATGTGTGAAGCCATGTTGAGTGCGCTACCGCGTTCGTAGGCACTCGCAATGAGTTTGTCTTCTAATGCTTTGCGCTCAATTGGGTCGACAATCGCATCGAGCTCTTTTTTGAAGCCAAGTCGCACAGCGCCTTCCAAACCCATGCCACCAAACTCGCCAGTTGGCCAAGAAACAGTAAACGACGTGGCGTGGAAACTGCCGCCCGCCATTGCTTGGGCACCAAGGCCGTAGCCCTTACGTAAAACCACGGTGAGCCAAGGAACAGTGATGCTGCCCGCAGTAACAAACATGCGGCTGAAGTGGCGCACTTGTGCAGTCTCTTCTGCTTCAGGGCCCACCATGAACCCTGGTGTATCGCAAAAAGAAACAATGGGCAGATCATGTGCATCGCATAACTGAATAAAGCGGGAAGCCTTATCGGCAGCATCTGAATCGATTGCTCCACCAAGGTGAGCAGGATTGTTGGCAATAAGCCCCACGGCAAAACCTTCAATGCGCAAAAGAGCAGTCACTATTCCCACACCAAAAGCAGAGCGAAGTTCGAGGAATTGCCCGCCGTCGGCAACTGCTTCAATTGCCTGACGGACATCATAAATGCGTGTGCGCTGTTCGGGAACAACATCACGTAAGGCGGCATCATTGCCGGGTTGCGCGGTTGCGCATGCTTGCACAAAATAGTTGAAGTATTTCTTTGCAGCAGCAACCGCGGCTGCTTCGTCGGCAACACGAATATCGACTACACCATTTTTGGTTTGCACGTCAATGGGGCCAATGTCGGTTGCAGCAACTTTGCCCAGCCCTCCGCCTTCAATCATGGCGGGGCCAGCCATGCCGATGTTTGAATTTTCTGTTGCAATAATGACATCGCAACAACCCAACAGCGCTGCGTTACCTGCAAAGCAGTAGCCCGAGGTAATGCCAATCATGGGCACCAACCCCGACAATTGCCCGAAGAGTGCAAAGGCCATAGTGTGCAGCCCGGTCACGCCAGAAGAGTCGGTATCGCCGGGGCGGCCACCTCCGCCTTCTGCAAAAAGAATGACTGGCAAGCGCAACTCTGCGATGAGTGCGAAGAGTCGATCTTTTTTGATGTGGTTCAGCAAGCCTTGCGTGCCAGCTAGAACGGTGTAGTCGTAGGAAACAACTGCACACGGATGGCTATTGACGGTGGCTATTCCACCAACAAGCCCATCGCCGGGCGTATTGGCAATGAGATCTTCCAAGCTGCGGCGTTGGCGTTGAGCGGCAATGGCAAAACTGCCAAATTCTTGAAATGATCCTTCATCAACGAGGTCTGCAATGTTTTCACGAGCCGACCTCTGGCCGCGACCGTGGCGCTTTGCCATGGCTTCTGGGCGCGCTGCATCGGTGGTGAGGTAGCGGCGCTTTTGATAACGCGACAGGTCTTGACGTTCTGCAACTGGTGCAATTTGTGTGATGTGTGTTTCGGGTGCAACAACTCCTGGTGTGATGGTGAGAAGCAGTTGGCCCTCTTCAACAGTGTCGCCAACGGCAACATGCACGAGCGCAACTGCACCGTCAAATTCACTAGAAACGGGATGTTCCATTTTCATTGATTCAATAACGACGAGATTTTTGCCCGCTGAAACGGCACTACCCACGGCAGCGTGAATAGCAATGACTGTGCCCAAGAGTGGCGATGTAACGCGGTATTCCTTTTCCCCCATAGACATAGTCTTGCCGATG
>JABMMV010000207.1 GCA_013205145.1 bacterium | reverse complement strand
GTTGCAACAAAGACCAACGATGTAGCCGGTGACGGCACTACAACTGCAACAGTTCTTGCTCAGGCCATGGTTCATCTTGGTTTGCGTAACGTCGCTGCCGGTGCAAACCCAATGGGTTTGAAGCGCGGTATTGAAAAAGCTGTTGCTGCTGCTGTTGAGTCAATCAAAGCTCAGTCAAAAGAAGTAGACGACAAGCAAGATATTGCGAACGTCGCAACCATTTCTGCTGCCGATTCAAGTATCGGAAATGTTATTGCCGATGCCATCGACCGTGTTGGTAAAGATGGTGTAGTAACAGTTGAAGAGAGCAATACCTTTGGTATCGAACTCGACTTCACTGAAGGCATGCAGTTCGATAAGGGCTATCAAAGCCCATATTTCGTCACCGATGCGGAGCGCCAAGAAGCGGTTCTTGAAGATCCGTACATCTTGCTCTATGCATCAAAAATTTCATCTGTGCAGTCCATGCTTCCAGCTCTTGAAGCCGTCATGAAGAGTGGTCGCCCGCTCGTCATCATTGCTGAAGATGTAGAAGGCGAAGCACTTGCCACACTTGTTGTGAACAAAATCCGCGGTACGTTCAACTCGGTTGCTGTGAAGGCACCAGGCTTTGGCGATCGTCGTAAGGCAATGTTGCAAGACATGGCAGTTCTTACTGGTGGACAAGTAATCAGTGAAGAAGTGGGCTTGAAATTGGAAAATGTCACGCTCGACCTTTTGGGTCGTGCAAAGCGTGTCATCATCACCAAAGACAACACCACAATCGTCGATGGTTCTGGTGAAAAAGATGAAGTCAATGGTCGCATTAACCAAATCAAAGCCGAAATTGACAACACCGATTCCGATTGGGATCGCGAAAAACTTCAGGAGCGTCTTGCGAAACTTGCTGGCGGCGTTGCCGTGATCAAGGTAGGAGCAGCAACCGAAGTGGAGTTGAAGGAAAAGAAGCATCGTATTGAAGATGCTGTTTCTGCAACCCGCGCAGCAATTGAAGAAGGCGTTGTAGCCGGCGGCGGAACTGCACTCATACGTGCTCGTCCTGCAGTACTCAAAGTTGTCGAGGCACTAACTGGTGATGAAGCAACAGGTGCACGTACGGTGTACGAGTCACTTACATCGCCAGCACGTCACATTGCCGACAATGCTGGTCTTGAGGGCGCAGTAGTTGTTCAGCGTGTGGAGTCAGAAAAGGGTGCCATTGGCTTGAATGCAGCCACAGGCGAATTCACCGACCTCATTAAGGCCGGAATTTTGGATCCCGCAAAGGTAACGCGTGCTGCTTTGCAGAACGCTGCATCAATTGCTGCGCTCGTGCTCACCACAGAGTGCCTCGTGGCCGACAAGCCCGAGAAGCCAGGTGCAGCACCAGCCGGCGGCGGTGGAATGCCCGGTGGAATGGGAATGATGTAAGTCGTTCTTTTCCTTTTGGAGAACTGAAAGATCCCGGGTCACTGACCCGGGATCTTTTTTATCTACGCTGAGGGAGTGGTACAACACAAGTCATCTCGCGGACAGCGTTTAGGTCTTTTTCATCAAGTTGGCGATTATGCAGTGGCATTAGGTTTTCTTGTTCTCATTACTCGGGCCATATATCCATTGCTGTTGGCAATACTTGGCCTGATTGCATTGTTAAATGCAGCTTCCACACAGGGGCCACTTGCTGCGTATCGGTTAGTGCCTCGCAAAATTCACGATGCAATAGACATGGCATTAGTTCTCGGAGCAGTTCTGGCCGGATCCATTGGAAGCCAACCGGTCGCGAATCGGTTCTCACTTTTTGCCCTAGCAGTCATACAAGGGTTCATCATCTACCTCTCACGAGTGACGAAGCATGCCCGCTTGTAGGTAACCTCTCCCTATGGCATTTGAACGACCACTTCCCGATCTAGACAAACTCATTACCGCATGGGAATCATGGGAAAAAGGCGAAGAAGCACCAGGTCGAGTACTTGCCAATTTAAAAACTGCTGGCCTCGCCGATATTTTGCGCCAACTACAAACTTCAGGCTGGGTGCCTTCGGCTTAGGCCGCCTTCATGCGCGCAGGTGGACAGCAGAAGATTCCGCGTCCATCGCAATGGGAAAAAGGAAGTCCGGCACGGTGGATTGGTCTCGACTTCGCCCCACTCCAATCACTTGAGCATGTCGTTGCACAAATAGCTGCGCATTCACCACAAGTTGCTGCAACAGAATTCATGCCAGAAGCGCGAGCAAGCGCGGTGCTGGTGAACTTGTACCAGGGGCCATCGGGCGTTGAAGTAGTTCTCACCAAACGCGCAGCTCACTTAAAAAACCATAAGGGTGAAATTTCTTTTCCTGGGGGTCGAGTTGAACCAGATGAACAGGTTTACGAAGCCGCATTAAGAGAAGCGGTGGAAGAGGTGTCGTTGCCTGCACACGATGTCACTTTGGTTGGCGAGCTCGACCACTTACTCACCATCGTGAGCAATAGTTACATCGTTCCCATTGTGGGAATTTTGCCATACAGGCCAACACTTGTTGCATCGGCAGATGAAGTAGATCGCATATTGCATGTTCCGTTACATGAACTTGTGCGAACCGATACATTTGCCTGTGAAGTATGGGAAACGCCAATGGGCTCACGCAATATTTATATGTTCCACCTTGATGATGAAACTATTTGGGGTGCTACTGCACGAATTCTTACCCAATTGCTGCATATTTCCCTCAATATTTAGTTCAGCTACCTAGCGTTCTCACTAACTGATAAAAAGCACGCGCCCAAGCTCTGCAGTTGAAGCGCTGAGAAATTACTCGGGGTTCGCAGGTGGAGAGCATGTCGTTATAAAACTGCAGGTCTACCTTGAAGCGAAGATCTTCAGTCCAAAAATTTATGCCAGAAGATCGGCTGATTAATTTAAAGCTTCGGTATCCAAAATCATGTCGACGACAAGACATGGTGAAATTAAACGAACGTCCTGTGTTGCCTACTAACGGACTACTGCAATAATCGGTTGTCCAATCGAGTTGCGGGAATTGTTTCCTGTAAGTTTTTTCGAAACGAGGGAATGCCGCTAGCGAGGTAGCAAATGCTCCGCGTTCAATGACGGAAATTGATTGAGCCAAACTATGTGGCGATGGGGCAACAAGTGTTGCGGCAATAAAAGCGTGTGCGAAAACTGCACCCATATACGCTCCTGTCAGATACGTATGTGTGTGCAAAGAGTTGCTTAGAGTGCCGCAATTTCTTTTAGGGCCTGCACGGTCATAATTGCCCCAATTGCCGCCTCTTCACCTTTATTGCCTTCTGTGCCACACCTGTCGAGTGCTTGCTGAAGGGTATTAACGGTCAACACGCCAAAGGCAACGTGTACACCCGACTGCAATGCGGCTTGCTGCAAACCAGAAGCGGCTTCGCCCGATACGTATTCAAAATGTGGGGTATCTCCACGAATGACTGCACCAAGAGCCACAACTGCATCTACTTTCCCAGACTTCGCTAGCGCTAAGGCTGCAACGGGTAGCTCAAATGCCCCGGGTACCCAAATTGTATGAATATCTTTTGGGTCCACTCCATGGTTGGTGAACCCTTGGACAGCGCCAACACGCAATGCATCAACAATGTCGAAGTTAAATGTTGCACAGAGGATGCCAAAGCGCATGCCACTTCCATTTACTTTTACGTTGCTGAGTCCATCATTTGGTCCATGCATTTTTTACTCCATTCTTCAGACGAATTATTTTTCCATATCAATGAGGTGACCCATGCGCTCTTTTTTTGTACGCAGGTACTTCTCATTTTCAGGTGTTGATGCAATTTCAATTGAAACTCGTTCTACTACTGCAAGCCCGTAACCTTCAAGGCCGCCATATTTTGCGGGGTTGTTGGTCATGAGTCGCAATTCTCTCGCCCCAAGGTCGGCAAGAATCTGTGCCCCAATGCCGTATTCGCGGCTGTCGACTGGCAGGCCAAGTTCAATGTTTGCATCAACTGTGTCGAGGCCTTCATCTTGCAAAGAGTATGCGCGAATTTTATGACCTATTCCAATGCCGCGGCCTTCGTGCCCGCGTAAATACACCACAACACCGCGGCCCTCTTCGGAAATTTTTTGCATTGCTGCGCCAAGTTGCGGGCCACAGTCGCAGCGTCGGCTGCCAAAAACGTCACCCGTGAGACATTCGCTATGTACACGAGTGAGTACTGCACCTGGTGCCGAAATATCACCCTGAGTAAATGCCAGGTGCTCAATGCCATCAACAGTATTGCGATAGGCGTGGCATGTGAAGATGCCCCATTCGGTAGGCACGGGAGCAGAGCTAATAAATTCCACTAGCCGCTCGTTGTGACGTCGATGTTCAATGAGCAGAGCAATGGAAGACAAGAGCAAATTGTTCTTGGTGCAAAAAGCGCGCAGGTCATCGAGGCGTGCCATGGTGCCATCATCATTTTGAATTTCACAAATAACACCTGCAGGCTGGCAGCCGGCAAGTTTGGCAAGGTCCACTGCAGCTTCGGTATGACCCGCTCTTTTCAGTACGCCACCTTCGCGGGCCCGAAGTGGAAAGATGTGCCCGGGCCGAGCAAATGCTGCATAGTTGGCCTTGGGGTCAGAGAGTGCACGTAATGTAGCGGCGCGGTCGGCAGCAGATATTCCTGTTGCTATTCCTTCCATGAGGTCTACCGACACGGTGAAAGCTGTGCGGTGGCTTTCTGTATTTTGGTCGACCATGGCGGGGAGGCGAAGTTCATCACAACGCTCACCGGTAAGTGGTGCACATACAACGCCCGTGGAATGGCGAACGATGAATGCAAGTTTTTCCTGCGTGGCGAATTCTGCAGCCATGATGAAGTCGCCTTCGTTTTCGCGATCTTCATCGTCAACGATGACTACCATTTCTCCGCGAGCAATTGCTGCAAGTACCTCGGGAATGGAGGCAAACCCGTGGTCTTTGGGTTGGGGGGACGTGCTATTCATGGTTTTTCCTTTCGCACCTCAACAACGACTTCTATGTCGGTATCGAGTTGTTGAACTGATGAAATGGTGCCGCGCCACATGTTGGCAATATCGCCAACTGCGTCGCCGCTGAATATTCCGGGAGCATTGTCGCCGCCGGCTATGGCCGGGGCAAAGTGAAATACGTATCTATTCACTAGGCCAGCACGATGGAATGCGCCGGCTACGTGATGACCACCTTCAACAAGCAATTGCAGGACATCTTCACTGCCAAGTTTGCGCAGCAGGGTGGTGAGGTCTCCGCTGTATTCAGTGCATGGGTGCACTTTTGCCTGTGGTGGTGCGCTACCAAGAACAATGCGTCGCGGAGAAGATCCTTGTGCATCGCGAACAGTGAGTTCAGGGTCATCTGCGCGAATAGTTCCTGCACCAACGACGACGGCATCGCTCTCTGCACGTAATTCATGAACACGTTGTCGAGCAGATGCTCCAGTAATCCATTGGCTGGTGCCATTTGCTGCCGCAGTTTTACCATCGAGTGTGCTTGCCATTTTAAGAACTACAAATGGCATGCCAGTAGTACGGTGATAAATGTAGGGGAGGAGCTGTGAGTGCACTTGGCCCGCAAGTACTCCAAGTTCTACTTCAATACCGGCAGCACGCAGGGCACCGATGCCAGTGCCAGCAACTTTCGGGTCGGGGTCAACTATTCCCACAACAACACGTTGAACGCCTGCGTCGATAATGGCTTGGGTACAGGGGCCAGTTCGACCAGTGTGTGAGCAGGGCTCAAGAGTGGTGTAGAGAGTGGATCCGCGGGCTACTTCGCCAGCGCGGCGTAACGCATGAATTTCTGCATGTGGCCCGCCAGGAGCCGAAGTGCATCCTTCATAAGTGGAACCATCGGCGGCAACGACAACAGCACCCACCCATGGGTTAGGACGCGAAATGAGACGCGCCTGCAACGCCGTGCTGAGTGCACGGCGCATGAATTGTTCATCGCGCACGCTAGGCGTGCTCGCATTATTTGTCATGCCTCCACCTTGCTCCCATCCGGACTATGACCGTCGGTATTGGAGTTCCACCAATTCGGCCCAATCACCGAAGTGAAAGGGTTCGCAGACTATGACTGCCGGTTGGGACTTGCACCCGTACCCCGCAAGGAGTTGTTTGTAGTTGTATTCGAATTGCGTTATCTATTGCGTTACCTACGTTATAGGCGATCGTGGGCTGTGGCACCGTCGTTTAGTCGCGAGGTGACCATTTTTGGTTTGGGTCAGCGACCTCGGTTGCTTTGCGCTTGTCGGCTCGAATGACATTGCGAAAGATGACGGTAAAAACGATGGCAAGGCCAATAATGATGAGCCCGAAAGTGGCGTACTGCAAACTTCCACCACGGTCACCAGCTTGAGTGGGAGCTTTTCCGCATCCAGGCTTTGGATACAGCCCAATACAGTCGCTCGGTTCGCGATCGATGTCATAGGTGTAGAGGGGTTCGGTGATGGGTGTCTCTGAGCTGGCAGACACTGATGAGGGAAAAGCGACAGATGGCACTCCGCCATCGTCACACGGCACGGGCGCAGATGCCAAACGGGAACTATGGTCATAGCGATGTCTGATACATATGACACCGTCTTAGTGGTCGATTTTGGGGCTCAATACGCCCAACTCATTGCGCGCCGTGTGCGCGAGGCCCATGTGTACTCAGAAATAGTGCCGCACCGCATCACGGCAAGCGAAGTACAGAAAAAAAATCCGCGGGCAATCATTTTGTCGGGTGGGCCCAAAAGTGTGCATGTTGAAGGTGCCCCGGTGCTTGACCCCGCCATCTATGACTTGGGCATTCCTATCTTCGGAATTTGTTATGGGCACCAACTGATTGCACAACAACTTGGTGGGGAAGTATCGCGAGGTGGCCGCGGTGAATACGGCCGTGCACTGTTCACTCGCAATAACGAGACCTCAATGCTGTTGCATGATTTGCCGTCCGAATATTCGGTATGGATGAGCCATTTCGATTTTGTTGCGCGCATGCCAGACGGGTTTACTTCGTCGGCTTCTACACCCGATGCACCTATTGCTGTAATGGAAAATGCACAACGCAAAGTGTGGGCAGTGCAGTTCCACCCCGAAGTCGTGCACTCTGAGCACGGACAAAAAATTCTTGAACGTTTCCTCATCGAGCTCGCTGGCTGCACTCCTAACTGGACAATGGATTCCATCATTGACACTCAGGTCGCAGCAATTCGCGCACAAGTAGGAAATGCACGCGCTATTTGCGGTTTATCTGGCGGCGTCGATTCATCTGTTGCCGCTGCACTTGTTCATAAAGCAATTGGCGCACAGCTCACTTGCGTTTATGTCGATACTGGGCTCATGCGCAAAGGTGAAAGTGAACAAGTAGTCGAGATGTTCCAACGCAATATGGGTATTGAACTCATTCATGTGAGCGCTGGCGAAAAGTTTTTCAACAAACTCACAGGCGTAGTAGAGCCAGAAGCAAAACGTAAAGCAATTGGCGAACTCTTCGTGCGTATTTTTGAAGAAAATACAGGTGGGGTGACCGATGCAGAATTTCTGGTGCAAGGAACTTTGTACCCCGACGTCATTGAAAGCGGCGGAAGTGATGGCACAGCATCTGTCATTAAAAGCCATCACAACGTCGGTGGCTTGCCAAAAGATATGACCTTGAAATTGGTGGAGCCACTGCGCACACTTTTCAAAGACGAAGTGCGCAAGTTGGGTAGCGAACTTGGTCTTCCCGATGAAATGGTCTGGCGTCAACCGTTCCCGGGCCCAGGGCTTGGCGTGCGCATTATTGGCGAGGTCACCCCCGAGCGTGTGGCAACTTTGCAAGAAGCCGATGCCATCGTGCGCGAAGAGGTGCGTCTTGCCGGCCTCGAGCGAGAGATCTGGCAGGCCTTTGCTGTTCTTGCCGACATTCGCTCGGTGGGTGTGATGGGCGATGAACGTACCTATGGGCACCCCATCATCATTCGTGCCGTCACAAGCGACGATGCCATGACGGCCGACTGGGCGCGTTTGCCCTATGACCTCTTAGAGAAAATGTCGAACCGCATCATCAATGAAGTACCGGGCATCAACCGCGTGGTGTACGACGTGACCTCGAAACCACCGGGCACGATTGAGTGGGAATAGAGCATTTTTCGCTCATTTCGCGCAATTTTGACGGGATAATCGGAAATATTGACCCGATATCGCCCCTCGTGAGCAGTCGCTCGTAGGCTCAGAGGGTCATGTTCGTACGCCCCCGTGCCCGACTGATCGCCTTGGTGGTCGCTCTCAGCAGTTTTGCTGGGCCCACGTTGTGGGCCCCTGCCCCTGCAGCAGCTGCCTCGAACAATATCCAAAACCAGGTGAATGCCATTTTGAACGAACTCGACCAGCTCGAAGGGCAGATGGATGCCATTTCCGAAGATTATGCAGCAGCGTTATCGAAGCAAGATGACCTCGTCGTAGAAATTGAATCTTCAAAGGCAAATGTTGCGCTGAAAGAAGCCCAGCTTGCAGGAATGCGCAAAGACCTCTTCGGAGTCGCCAAGCAGGCGTTTATGAGTGGTGGTCGCACGAATAGTTTGACCTCACTCCTCACCGACACTGGTGGGCTCAATGCCATGGTGCAGCGTGAACATTATTTGTCGGTTGCTGTGAATGCTGGCGCAAACTCGAGCGACGAGCTTGATGCGCTTGTGGAAGACCTCAACTTGGAGCGCCAAAAGTTAGAGAAGAAAAAAACTGAAGCAGAAAAGCAAGCCCAGGTGGCAACAAGCCGTTTCAATGCGGCAGAAAACTTGGCGAACGCGTACCAATCGAAGTTGGGTCAAGCTCAATCTGATCTGGGAGAAGCGTTACAGATAGAGCGCAATCGCCGCGATGCGGTGGCGCTAGAACAGTCGCGCGCCATTTCGGCGAAGTATCAGTCGCAAGCAATCAATATAAAAGTGAAGTCTCCTTCTTCGCGTGCAGGTATTGCGGTTCAATCAGCGCTGGCACAAATTGGCACCCCTTATCAATTTGCTCGCAGCACGCCTGGTGTTGCATTCGACTGCTCTGGGCTCACCTTGTACGCATGGGGTCAAGCCGGAGTGAGCCTGCCGCATTACTCGCGCGCACAATTCCAACGCGGTCCGAAGATTCCTATTTCTGCAGCTCAGCCAGGTGACCTTATTTTTAGCCGTACACCTATTGGGCATGTGAGTCTCTATATCGGAGGCGGCCGAATGGTGCACGCTCCTCGGCGTGGTGATGTGGTGCGCATTGCTCCGGTCGACTGGGGTCGGGTTGTTGGAGTCACACGTCCGGGTTAAGTCGTGGTGCACTGCAGTAATCTGTAGTGATGCAAGGTAGCCATCATGATTGAGATCAATCGAGTTTCGCAGTGGCTAGAAAGTCATATTGACGGTCTGCGCGGCCCATTTGAATTCAACATGATTGCTGGCGGTCGCTCCAACATTACGTATCGCGTTGTAGATGCTGCGGGTAACCAAGTGGTTTTGCGCAGACCTCCTACAGGTCATGTATTGGCTACAGCACACGACATGGCGCGCGAATATCGCATCATTTCCGCAGTTGGCAAAACTGCAGTGCCAGTGCCAAAAACACTTGGTGTGTGTACAGATTTAGAAGTGAATGGTTCTCCTTTCTATGTTATGAGTTACGTAGAAGGCGAAGTGCTCGATTCGCAAATAAAAGCAAGTGTGATGACTCCTGAGTTGCGTCGTACAGCGAGCGAGAATCTCATCGACGTCATGGTGGCATTGCATAACGTCAACATTGACGATGTGGGTCTTGGTGACCTTGCCCGACGCGATGGGTATATCGAAAGGCAAATCAAACGTTGGAGTGCGCAGTGGGAAAACTCTAAGCAACGTGAGCTTCCCGAAATGGATGAGGTTGAACGGCTGTTGCGGGAGGGAATGCCTGTGCAACACGGCGCAACAATTGCCCATGGCGATTACCGATTTGGTAACTGCCTCACCAATACTTCAACTGGCGAAATTAGAGCAGTTCTCGACTGGGAGCTGTGCACTCTGGGCGACCCGCTTGCCGACATTGGGTACTTAGGTGTGTATTGGAGTGACCCTGGCGCTCTTGCACGTAAGGAAAATGATCCATCTGGCTTGGAAGGCTTTCCTACGTATAAAGAAATGGTGGCGATGTACGGACAGAAGTCTGGTCGTGATGTGAGCAACATCGATTACTACGTTGCATTTTCTTCATGGAGGCTCGCAGTCATTTCTGAGGGCGTATATGCACGGTATGTGCACGGTGCAATGGGGAAATCTGACTTCGACCCAACACCGCTCCAGCGTTCTGTTGAAATGATGGTCGAGTCAGCACTTCACGCATTGCAAGGGAGCAAAAAGTGAAAAATGAAACTATGCAAGAACTAGTGGGTTGGGAACGTGGTTCATTTTCTGCTGCAAATATCACACATACGACCTACCGCAAAGGCAGTGGCCCGGGTGTCGTGGTCGTACATGAAATTCCTGGCATTACGCCCGCCGTTTTACGTTTTGCTGAAGAAGTAGTGCAAGCAGGTTTCACCGTGGTCATGCCGTTGCTTGTTGGTGAAGCTGGCCGAGAAGTGAGCGGCAAATATATTGCGTCATCAATGTCTAAAATTTGTGTGTCACGAGAGTTCGCGACGCTTGCAGCTGAACAGACGTCACCAGTTATTTCGTGGTTGCGTGCGCTAGCGCGGCAACTTCACGAAGATGTTGGCGGACCAGGTGTAGGGGCGATTGGCATGTGCTTCAGCGGTGGTTTCGCGTTGGGCATGATGCTCGACGAGCGAATGATTGCTCCTGTGCTTTCTCAGCCGTCACTTCCGTTTGCTATCGGCAAAAAGAATTCGAGCGACCTCAACTTGTCTGCAGATGATGCGGTGGTCATTGCCAATCGAGCAGCAGCAGGTTGTCAGGTATTGGGTCTCAAATTTAGTGACGACAAGCTGGTGGGTGACCGATTCTCTGCACTTCGCACACTGCTTGGCAGTGCATTCATTGGCATTGAGTTTCCCTCAGCGTCGAAGAAAGATCATTCTGTTCTCACAGAGCAGCGCGTTGATGAAGGTGTCGAACGCGTCGTTGCATTTTTACAAGAAAAACTTCTTACGCCAGCCCAGCAATAGCCATATCACGCGCTGTTTTGTAGTCGGCCTTACCATTTGGTGCCCGAGGAATTTGAGTAACAAACACCACGCGTTTCGGAGCTTTGTATCCGGCTAGTTGGGTTTTCACGTTTGCAATGATGGTTGCTTCTTCCACCTTGGCACCTGGTGAGAGCGAAGCGACGGCAGTTACTGCCTGGCCAAATTTTTCGTCGTCAATGCCAACAACGAGACAATCGAGAACGCCCTCAACTCGCTTGACCGCTTCTTCAACTTCCTCTGGAAATATTTTTTCACCAGCAGAGTTGATGACCTGGCTTCCGCGGCCAAGAAGTGTGAGAGAACCGTCGGCTTCTACTGTTGCCATGTCGCCTGGAAATGAATAGCGCACACCATTGATGGTGCGGAATGTTTTGCTCGACTTCTCTGGGTCTTTGTAATAGCCAATAGGCACTGCGCCACCGGCTGCAACTTTGCCAATTTCGCCAGAACCAGGTTGAACTTCGCGGTCGTCTTCGGTGAAAACCTTTGTGGTGGGGGCAACAGCAAATTTCGCAGTTTTAGGAGGAAGCCCCTTCATGCTGATGGAGGTTCCCATAGAGCCTTCACTTGAGCCCATGGCATCGAGAAGTACGACGTGTTCAATGCGCTCAAGCAACGCTTCTTTCACTTCTGAAGTCCACATGACGCCCGAGGAGGCAATCATTTTCAAACTGCTCGCATCGTAAGCGGTGCCTTTTGCGGTGGCCTCGTCGAGTGCGCGAATCATTGGTTTCACGAATGAGTCGCCTACAACAACGGCGAGCGTTGCCTTTTTGTCTTGTATTACCTGAAACAATTCGTGCGCATCAAAACTGCGCTTTTGCAAAGTAACGACGTGTGCACCACCAGACTGCGGCATCATTGCGCCAATCCACATTCCGGTGCCATGCATGATGGGGCAACCAGGAATGGTGATGGGTCGAATGCCATTTGCATGGGCATCGCGAACAGTTTTGTCTAGTTGCGAAATCTCTGCAGGAGGGGTCATGCCAATAAAAGCCAAACCTCCATTCACGAAACCTTCAACCAACGAGCCCATTTGGTACATCACGCCTTTCGGCATACCCGTGGTTCCGCCGGTGTACAGCATGTAGATGTCGTCTTCGTCGCGTGTGATGCGCGGCATTGGGTCGTAGTCGGCTATCAGAGTGTTGTACGGAACCGCGGAGACAACATGGTGCTCGCCGTCGTCGCTCACCTCAACAAGCAATTTCAATTTGGGGAGTCGGTCTACAACGCGTGCAACGCGATCGCCGAGTGATGAGTGAAAGAAGAGCGCTTCGGCGTCGCTGTTATCAAGGAGGTAGAGCAACTCTTCGTCGAGGTAGCGATAGTTCACATTGACGGGCACGCCACGAAATTTAAAGGCGGCAAATTGCGCCTCTAAGTACTCATTCGAGTTGTAGAGGTAGAGACCCACTTTGCTTTGTGGCTGGAGACCAGCGTCAACAAGTGCACTTGCAATTCGTGCAGCACGTTGGTCGTATTCGCTCCAGGTGCGAGTCACTGTTCCTTGGGTGACGGCAGGAGAGTCTCCAATGGAGTCGGCAATAGATTCCCAAATAGTTGCAAACTGTTTTTCCATAGAAGGAATCTAGTTGACTTTTGTCACAACCTTAAATTGCGGGTGAGAAAAACTAGAGATGCGGTCAAGAATGAGTTCAACACTGCTCAGGCTTTTTGGTGTTGAAAACAAATGGCGCACGAGGAGTCCTTTGGCGGCTTTTGCATCGTGCCCGCCAGCTTTCCCATTCGATTTTGTGACGAGATCGACGGAAATATATCCCTTCAATAGCGACTGGTCGGGCAGAAATATTCCCCTGTGGTCTTGTGGCAACACATCAACAACAATGTGCCCGGCACATAAGTTGTTCAGTGCCGCCGTCACGGGTTCGCGCCAAAATTTTGACATGGTTTGGATGGGGTGCTTTTCCACGGCTATGCGAGCACCCATTTTCAAGCGGTAGTCGGGGGTGGGGTCAGAACCCAGCACTGCACCCAGTAGCCCGCTCACTACCACAATGTGGTCACGAGCAAAACTGTGCTGGGTAGGTGTCAAAGTAGGGAGGTCGAGATGGCCCCAGACCACCCCCGTGTAGCGCTCGCAGGCAACAAGAGTGGGCGAGCCGGCAAGAGATGAGTTCGCTGATTGGGCGCGGTCAAGGTGTTTACCCGATACGCCGAGGAGCGCCGCAGAGCCACCCTGCGCTTTGTGAAGTGAAGTAACGATGGCCTGGCGATGAGCGCCAAGAGCCTTTCCGAATACCCCTTGGGAAGGTGACCATTTCGTTTTCGGCAGACCACTTTGGGCTTTCCCTTCCGAAGGAGGAAGAAGTACAAACATGTTTTTCTTTACAGGCATACAACTTTTTTCTCTCGTTTTCGGCAAGGAATGTGACTTACCTACCGAAGGGTAATAAGGTGTTTGGGTAGCGAGGGTGAGGGGACAATTTATGAAAGTACAGGTAGATCAATCGAAGTGCCAAGGGCACAACCGATGCTATGCCATTGCCCCTGAACTTTTTGATGTCGATGACATGGGTAATGCTTTTGCAATTGGAGATGGGGTCGTAGAGCCGCACCTTGCAGAAAAAGCCCGCCTCGCCGTTGCTAACTGTCCCGAGTACGCCATCAGCATTGTTGAATAGCAAAGAAAGTTTTTATGACAACACTTGACGAAAAATCTATTTATGGGCCAGTAACAAACTGGCAAACTGACTTCGACCACGCAGACCCGTCGTATAACGAAAATGCACATGAAATTTGGAGCGAATTACGCGGCACATGTCCGGTCGCGCACACTGAGCGTTATGGCAATACCTGGCTGCCAGTCACTCACGAGTATGTGCATGAAATTGCCTATGACACAGAACACTTTTCTAGTCGAGGTGTAGTAGTTGCAACGGTGAAGCCAAGCGACCTTCCCGACGCGATTCCTGCCCCCATTGGTGGTGCACCGCCAATTACGTCAGACCCACCTTTTCATCAAGATGCACGCCGAATTCTGTTGCCTGCGTTTTCTCCTAAAATGATTGATGAGTGGGAACCAGAAATTCGTATATTGTGTCGCGAGCTCATAGCCGACATGAAAGCAGCCGACGTGGTCGATGCCGCTACGCAATTTGCACAGCACATTCCTGTCAACGTCATCGCTCGCATGTTGGGCTTCCCCCCAGAAGACGGTGCAGTATTCCGTGGTTTTGTGCACGATGTTTTGGAGGCCATCAACTTGGCGCCTGGGAAACGTGCAGAAGCTTTCATGGCGCTCGATGCGTACGTTGCAAAGCAAGTGCAAGATCACATTGACAACCCACGTGATGACCTGACGAACTTTTTGTTGAATGCAAAAATTTACGATCAGCCACTCAGCCTCCAACATGTTGGTGGCAGCATCATCTTGCTACTCATTGCTGGCATCGATACAACATGGAGCGCAATTGGTTCAAGTTTGTGGCACCTAGCAACAAACCCTGTCGACCGTCGTCGATTGGTCGATAACCCTGCTCTGATGCCAACAGCTATTGAAGAGTTTCTTCGCGCATACGCACCAGTCACCATGGCGCGTGTTGTAAAAGATGACTACAACTTTCACGGAAATGAAATGAAGCAAAACGACTGGGTACTTTTACCATTCCCTGCTGCTAACCGTGATCCAGAAGAATTTGAGAATGCCGATCAAGTACTCATTGACCGCGAAGTGAATCGCCATGCTGCATTCGGGCTTGGTATCCATCGCTGTCTGGGGTCAAACTTGGCACGTCTTGAACTGCGCGTTGCAGTTGAAGAGTTCATTGCGGCGTTCCCCGATTTCGAGATCGCACCCGATGAAGTAGTGAAATGGAGTGTCGGCCAAATTCGCGGTCCACGTGAATTGCCAGTTCGCATTAACGCCCGTACCCTCTAGGGGTGCTGGACCTCAATACTCTTAACCCCGATCAATACGATGCGGTGGTGCACCAAGGTGGGCCACTGTTGGTGGTTGCAGGGGCAGGTTCAGGGAAAACGCGAGTATTAACTCAGCGCATTGCATGGCTCATTGAGGGTGGGGTACATCCCATGCGCGTTCTTGCAATCACTTTCACCAACAAAGCTGCTGGTGAAATGCGTGATCGCGTGGAAACATTGGTTGGTCCGGTAGCGCGACAAATGTGGGTGAGTACCTTTCACGCAGCATGTGTTCGCATACTTCGGGCCCATGCCGATCTCTTAGGGTTTCCTAAAACATTTTCTATCTACGACCAGTCAGATGCTCAGCGTCTCGTTAGTTACGTCATTCGCGATCTGGGGCTCGACGTCAAGCGCTTTCCAGCACGTGGTGTTCAGGCACGAATCAGTTTGTGGAAAAACGAATTGCTCACACCAGGTAAAGCAAAAGATCGCTCTACCGGAATGCTCGAGTCGAAGCACGCCGATGTTTACATTGAGTATCAGTTGCGTTTAGAGCGCGCTGGGGCAATGGACTTTGACGATTTGCTCATGCGTACGGTGCAACTCTTCAAGCAGCATCCCGATGTGCTGGCAATGTACCAAGAGCGCTTTGAACACATTTTGATAGATGAATATCAAGATACCAACATTTCACAAAATGAAATTGTTCTTATGCTCGGCGCAAAGCATCACAACGTTTGTGTTGTGGGTGACACCGACCAATCGGTTTATCGTTTCCGCGGTGCAGATTTCCGCAACATCATGCAGTTTGAGGAAGCATTTCCTGATGTCACCACTGTCGTGTTGGCACAGAACTACCGCAGCACGCAAAACATTTTGAATGCAGCCAATGCGGTTATTTCAAACAACATTGAGCGCAAGCCAAAGAACCTCTGGAGCGACTCCGAAGCAGGTGACCCCATCGTGCGTTATTACGCCGATGATGAGCACGATGAAGCGCGCTGGATTGCGCAACAAATTCACGAGGCACACGAAAACGATGCGCGCCAATGGGGCGAAATGGCCATTTTCTATCGTGCGAATGCGCAAAGTCGTATTCTTGAAGAGTCGCTCATACGTTTTGGTGTTCCCTACAAAATTATTGGGGGTACTCGTTTTTATGAGCGTCGCGAGGTGAAAGACGCTCTTGCTTACTTGCGTGCTTCCATTAACGAAACTGATGAAGTAAATGTGAAGCGAGTGCTCAATGTTCCTAAGCGCGGCATTGGCGACACCAGTGTCGACAAACTCGATACATACGCTCGTAATCATTACCAAGGGTTTTCATTTGCGCTCCACAATGCGGCTGCAGCCTCGGTTGGCGGAGCCGCACTAAAAGGTATTACCGCATTTCTTGCATCGCTCGATGAAGCTGGTAACCATCAAAGCGAAGGCCCAGCAGAAGTACTGCGTTTGGTACTGAAGAGCTCGGGTTATATGACAGAGTTGGAAAACGAAGACACGGTCGAGTCGGCAGGTCGCCTTGAGAACCTTGCTGAGCTCATTGGCTTTGCAGAAGAGTTCGATTCCGTTGACGATTTTCTTGAACAAGTTGCACTGGTTGCCGATACCGATCAAATAGATGGTGAAAACCGTGTCATGCTCATGACCCTGCATGCAGCAAAAGGCTTGGAATTTCCCGTTGTATTTCTTGCAGGTTTTGAAGAAGGTGTGTTCCCGCATAGCCGCAGCCTCGCAGAACCTGAAGAGATGGAGGAAGAGCGCCGCCTTGCATATGTAGGTATTACGCGTGCTCGTGAACTGCTCAATGTTTCGCATGCATGGAGCCGTAGTTTGTATGGCAATACTCAATACAACCCGCCGTCACGCTTCTTAGAAGAAATTCCACATGAGCTTTTCCGCATTGAAGGCAATGCGAACGGTCAAAGTTTTTCTGGCGGAACTTCCTCATTTGGCGCAAGCGGTTCAAGCCGTCGCGAGCGCACCTACGGCAATTCATTTTCAGATGAACACACAAACCGTGTTGTTGATGCAGCCATTGCAGCAGGTCATGCCGCATCGCCAGTAGTGAATGCCAATGTTTTGTCCGATATTAAGGTGGGCGAAGATATTGTGCACCCAACATTTGGTGAAGGTGTCGTCATCGACATTAAAGGTGCCGGCGAAAAAGCAGAAGTAACCATTCGCTTTCGCGACAAAGGCACAAAAATACTTGCCCTGGCCTGGGCGCCTTTGAAAAGACTCTAAGTTTTGAGCCGCAGTGGTGTCTTGCCGAGACGCGTGCCAGAAGTAGAGTGAAGGTCATGAAGGCAGCACTACTTGTAGAGAGTTTGACGGGAAATACCTGGAAGGCCGCTGAAATGATTGGCGCAAATTTGCAACAATCAGGGTGGAGCATCACAGGTTTGTCGCCAGTTCGTAAACCAGATCATGGCTCTATTCAAAGTGCCGACATTGTGCTCGTGGGTACTTGGGTGCATGGCCTTTTTGTTGTCGGGCAAGCACCATGGGGTGCGGTTGCACTAGCAAAACTTCCTGCAATGCGCGATAAAAAAGTTGCCACATTTTGTACGTTTGCATTAAACCCAGCAAAAACCCTCGACACAATGACGCGTATTTTGGAAACACGTGGGGCAGAAGTTGTGGGTGGTCTTGCACTTCACCGTGGCAAGTTGGGCGAGCACACAGAAATTTTTGTCGATCGTTTAGTGTCTGTGCTTGCTACTTCGTAGCGCGCAAGTCGATATATAAAGTGATGCGGTTCTCTACCAGAGGCCGAACATCTGTTGGCGTTGCCAACTCATCGAGTTCTACATTGCGACCCGAACAATCGGTGAAAGTACGTGTCTCTTTTACTTGTGTAGCGAGACAGGTCTCGTCGCGATCGGCTGGGTAGGCGTAGAACACCCGCCAACCCTTCGCGGGGTCGGTGCCTTGGTGGTCGAGAACAATGCTGCGCTTGCCATCGGGGTCGCGCAGGTCGGGGTAAAGGACAGGGCCCGACTCTGTGACAGTTTTCGCAACTTGAGTGACTGAGCCCACGCGAAAGGTTTGAGCGCCGAGGTTGGTGATGCTCTCGGGGTTGCGGGAAATAAGGGAAGCTGCACCCCATAAGGCCAAAAAGAGCAGTGCAAAAAAGACAATTCCTGCCCCAACGGGGGCAAAAGCTCTTGCGAGGGGAGACTTGAGTCGAGAAGATGCCACCCCCACAGTGTGGCGGGTTAGAAGGAAGATGCCACAACGGCGTAGGGTTTCTTTCTTGTGAAGAGGCCTTACCGAGTTGTCGTAGCTAAACCAGGGCTCGATGGTCACGATCGTGGTGCAAAAACCATTACGCGTGCCCTTCGAGATCATGGATTCGAAGTCATCTATACGGGTTTGCACCAAACCCCAGAGCAAATTGCAGAGACGGCTCTGCAAGAAGACGTTGACGCAGTGGGGCTGTCATTATTGTCGGGTGCCCACCTCACGTTGTTCCCCCGCGTCATGGAAGAACTCCGTGCTCGCGATCTTGGAGACATTCTCATTTTTGGCGGTGGAGTGATTCCCGATGCCGATGCACGAACTTTGAAGGAACAAGGCGTGAGCCAAGTGTTCGGACCTGGTTCGTCGTTGAAAGCCATTTGTGCTTGGCTAGAGGAGACGCTCGACTCAGCACAATAATTTTCTGAAGCAGTAAATGTTATTTTTGCATCCAAGATCTCAATTAATAATAAGGAGTAAGAGTGGACCTCTTTGAATATCAAGGCAAACAATATTTTGCCAAGTTCGGTATTCCTGTATCAGCCGGTGGCGTAGCAGTCACTGTTGACGAAGCAGTGAAAGTTGCCGACGCATCGCAGTACCCAGTTGTAGTAAAAGCTCAAGTGCAAGTGGGCGGTCGCGGAAAAGCTGGCGGCATTAAGTTGGCCAATAACGCCGACGAAGTGCGTTTGCATGCAGGAAATATTCTGGGAATGGATATTAAAGGCCACGTGGTCAAGCGCATTTGGGTAGAACATGCGTCCGATATTGACGAAGAGTATTACGCATCTTTCTCGCTCGATCGTGCCGCAAAGATGCATCTTTTAATGTTGTCTGCTCAAGGTGGCGTTGAAATTGAAGAAGTAGCAGAAAAAGATCCCGACGCAATTGTGAAGTTGTATATCAACCCTGTAGATGGTCTCAGCGAAAAAGTTGCCCGTCAGGCAGCAGTCGACGCGAAGATTCCAGCAAAGGCACTCGAGGGCGTGGCAAAGATTTTGGTTCAGTTGTACGACTGCTTTACTGCAGGCGACTGTGACCTTGCAGAAATCAACCCCCTCATTTTGAAGCCAACTGGCGAAGTGCATGCGCTTGACGCAAAAGTGAGCCTCGATGGAAATGCTGAATATCGTCACCCAGAGTGGGCTGAATACAGCGCAACTGAAGAACTCGACGATCGTGAGCAACTCGCTCGCGAAAAGGGCTTGCAGTACATTGGGCTCTCAGGAACTGTTGGCATTATCGCCAACGGTGCCGGCTTGGCAATGAGCACGCTCGACGTTGTGAACCAAGTAGGCGGCACTGCAGCAAACTTCCTCGATATTGGTGGTGGTGCAAATGCCGATCAAATGGCAGCAGCACTTGAAGTAATTAACTTCGACAAAGATGTGAAGAGTATTTTCATCAATATCTTTGGTGGAATCACACGAGGTGAAGAAGTTGCCAAAGGAATTGTTGAAGCAATGAAGCGCGTCGACTTGCGTGCACCCATTGTTATTCGACTCGATGGCACTAACGCCGAAGAAGGACGTGAAATTTTGGCTTCTGCAGGAATTCCAGAATCAAAATTAATGAGTAAGCCAACAATGCTTGAAGCAGCCCGTGCTGCTGTAGCACTTGCGAACGGGAAGTAGAAAACACCATGGCTATTTTTGTAAACGAGAACACCAAGGTGATTGTTCAAGGACTCACCGGAGGTCAAGGAAAATTTCATGGGTTGCGCAACCGTGCTTACGGAACCAATGTTGTTGGAGGCGTAACACCAGGTAAGGGTGGGCAAGATGTTGAAGGCATTCCTGTTTTCGACTCTGTTGCCGATGCGGTAAAAGCGACAGGTGCCGATGCCTCATTTATTGCGGTTCCACCAAAGGCAGCTGCTGCAGCAATTTTGGAAGCAGCAAAAGCCGGAATCACTTTCATCGTGTGCATTACCGAGGGCATCCCGGCCCAAGACGAAGCGAAGGTGTTCAACACTCTTCTTCGCGATTATCCAAAAGTACGTTTGCTCGGCCCCAACTGCCCAGGAATTATTAGCCCAGGGAAATGCAACATCGGTATTACTGCTGGAGAAATTGCAGAGTTGCCTTCAGCAAAAGGTCCAAACGTGGGCATCGTTTCACGTTCAGGAACACTCACGTATCAGGCGCTCTACGAATTGAAGCAGCAGGGAATTGGCGTGAGCACCTGCGTAGGAATTGGTGGAGACCCGGTACCAGGAACTTCATTTGTTGATTGTCTTGCAGAGTTCCAAAAAGATCCAGAGACACACGCAATCATCATGATTGGTGAAATTGGTGGGTCTGCAGAAGAAGAGGCTGCAGAGTTCATTAAAGCCAATGTGACAAAACCAATGAGTGCATACATCGCTGGTGTTACTGCACCAGCTGGTAAAAAAATGGGCCACGCCGGAGCAATTGTTTCTGGCGGCAAAGGAACGGCACAAGGCAAGATGGACGCATTGCGTGAAGCAGGCGTACAAATTGGTTTGAATCCAACTGAAGCTGGTGCGCTCATGGCAGAAATTGTCAAGGGCTTAAAGTAAGTCACCAAGGTAATTCAGAAAGTTTGACCACAGTGCCCCGCGCCCTTCTCAGTGTCTATAACAAAACAGGCATAGAAGAATTTGCGCGGGGCCTTGTTGCATCTGGGTGGAGCATCATCTCGAGCGGTGGAACAGCAAAGGCGCTCATCGAAGCGGGCGTCAACGTGACCGATGTAGCCGACCTCACTGGCGTGCCCGCAATTCTTGATCACCGCGTGGTCACGCTGCACCCCAAAGTGCACGGAGGGATACTTGCCGATACTGCACTGCCGCATCATGTAGCCGATATGGCTGAGTACGGCATTGAAACCATCGATCTAGTTGTGGTGAACCTGTATCCGTTTTCCAGTAATCCCAGTGTTGACCTCATCGATGTTGGTGGTCCAGCAATGATTCGTGCAGCTGCCAAAAACTTTGCGCGAGTAGGTGTAGTAGTAGAACCATCACAGTACACGCCAGTACTTGCAGAAATTACGGCGAATGGAGTTGTGAGTTTAGAAACACGACGTCAGCTTTCAGCACAAGCATTTGCTACTACCCGTGATTACGACAAAGCAATTGAGCAATGGATGAGTGGAGATGAGAAGTCTTCGTTGTCTTTGCAGTTAGAGCATGTTTCAGATTTGCGCTATGGAGAGAACCCACATCAAACGGGTACCTTGTATCGGCTAGAAGGTAGCCACAGTTGGTGGAGCTCTGCAGAGCAACTGGGTGGCAAAGAACTGTCGTATCTCAATGTTTTCGATGCCGACGCAGCATGGAAGCTAGTGCATCAATTTTCTGAAGCAGCAGCGGTCGTTGTTAAGCACGCTAACCCCTGTGGTGTAGCAACCGGGGCAACACTTTTTGATGCCTACCAACGTGCTCATGCTTGTGACCCGGTGAGTGCGTTTGGCGGAATTATTGCCCTCAACCGCGAGGTTGATGAAGCGACCGCACAGGAAATTTGCAATGTATTTACTGAGGTTGTTGTTGCTCCGGCATATTCAGAGTCGGCACTTCAGGTGCTCCAAGGTAAGAAAAATTTGCGCATCATGCGAGCAAGTGACCCCAAGCTTCCCGAATACGAAATACGTAGCGTGAGCGGTGGTGTTCTTGTGCAAAGTCCCGATGGCGTGAACGATGACCCTGCAACATGGACTGTGGCAAGTAGCGCTCAGCCCACCCCAGAGCAGCTACAGCAGGCTGGCTTTGCGTGGAAGGTCTGTGCCGCGGTGAGCTCGAATGCCATTGTGGTCACACAAAATAATGAAGCGGTGGGTATTGGCGGGGGCCAGCAAAATCGTCTCGACGCAGCGCGGTTGGCGTGCGAACGCGCAGGGACCCGAGCCATTGGTGGGGTAGCGGCAAGTGATGCTTTTTTCCCATTCCGTGACGGGCTCGATATGTTGGCAGCCGCTGGGGTTCATGTCGTTGTCGAGCCAGGGGGCAGTGTTCGTGATGAGGAAGTCATTGCCGCAGCAAATGAACATGGCATTGTGCTCCTCTTCACTGGTACACGCCACTTCCGTCACTAAACTATTGCGATGGCCCGCATTACGGAACTCCTCGCTCGTGGTCGTACATTCTCTTTCGAGTTCTTCCCGCCAAAGACCGACGCTGCGCAATTATCTTTAGGTCGAACAATTGCGGAATTAGAAACTTTGCATCCCAGTTTTGTGTCGGTTACTTATGGTGCTGGTGGAAGTACCCGCGAACGAACTCGCGATCTCGTTACGTGGATGCGTCGCGAAACATCTATTTCGCCGATGGCGCATCTCACCTGTGTCGGCCATACGCGTGGCGATATTGCAGAAATCCTTCAGTCATATACAGACGCAGGTGTTGAAAACATTCTCGCTCTTGGTGGAGACCCACCAACTGACCCTGCCGATGTGCGCCCGAGCGACTATCGCTTTGCCTCCGATCTCGTTAATGAGTTACAAGCAGCTGGTCAGTTCAGCATTGGCGTTGCCGCACACCCAGAAGTGCATCCGCGTAGTACATCACGCAGCGATGACCGCAAATTTTTGGCAGAAAAGCTACGGACGGCCGACTTCGCCATTACCCAATTTTTCTTTGAAGTAGAACACTATGTGCGCCTTGTTGAAGAACTTACGGCACTCGGAATTCATAAGCCCATCATTCCGGGCATTATGCCTGTGACCAACAAAAGTCAAGTAGAACGCATGGCAGAAATGTCGGGGGCGGCTTTCCCACAAGATTTAGCTCATCGGCTCGCCAAAGTAGATGACCCAGAAGAAGTACGTCGTATCGGAGTAGAAGCAGCAACTGAGTTGTGCGCCCAATTGCTCGATGCGGGTGCACCAGGGTTGCATTTTTATACGTTGAATCGGTCGAGTGCGACGCGTGAGATCTATGCAAACTTGGGGTTACCGGTTGTCTCGTCTGCCACCTGATTCCGCGGGAGGCTCGCGTACGCCAGCAGTGGTGCCCTATCTGCCTGGGCTCGATGGGTTGCGCGCGGTCGCCGTCATTGCGGTCATTTTCTATCATGCAAACCACTCTTGGTTAGAGGGTGGATTCTTGGGCGTCGAAGTATTTTTTGTGATTAGTGGTTATCTCATCACGCTTCTTTTAGTTGCCGAATCGCAGCGCACGGGCACCATTAATTTACGTGAATTTTGGCTACGCCGCGCACGTCGCTTGTTGCCAGCGTTATGGACACTGCTCGTAGGTATCACTGTTTATGTTTCGTTGTTTAAACGCAATGAGTTAGGAACGCTGCGCGGTGACGTGCTCGCTGGCTTTTTCTACATTTCCAATTGGTTCCAAATTCACACCGGTAGCTCTTATTTCAGTGCTTTTGCTTTTGCGCCTCTGCGCCATCTGTGGTCGCTTGCAGTTGAAGAGCAGTTTTATTTGATATGGCCGCTTCTGATGTTTGTGCTATTGAAATTGTCACGACGTCGACTGCCACTTATTGGTTTATGTTTTTTTCTCTCTGCAGTGGGTATTGCAGTATTAACTGCGGTGATGTATCGCACCGGGCCAATTTCCAACGCAACCGATACAGCGAATCAGTACTTTACGTTTCTTGGTCGCGATGTGGCTCGCATTGATTTTGTGTACCTGTCTACCATCACTCGAGCGAGCGGATTGTTCCTTGGTGGTGCACTTGGTGTGTGGTGGCGTCCGTGGTATATCTCTCAGGCGCGTATTGCTCAACGATCAGTACTTGTCGATGTAGTTGGGGTTCTTGGCTTGGTTTCGCTTGCATTCATGGCATGGCGCTTTACCAACGTGGTCACTGGAGCAGAAACAGGGAGTCATGGTTATGACCTTTTGTATCGTGGCGGCTTCTTTCTTGTGGCGTTGGCAACGGTTGCAGTTATTGCCGCAGTAACGCATCCTTCAACTTTTCTTGGAAGAGTTGTTTTAGGAAATAAAGTTTTTGTTTGGCTTGGTGTTCGCTCGTATGGTTTGTACCTATATCACTGGCCTATTTTTCAAATTTCTCGCCAAGTTGCCGGTAACGCACTGAGTTGGGGCCGTTTTACATTTTTGATGGCCTGTACGTTGCTCATTACCGAAGCGTCTTATCGATTCATCGAGACTCCTATCAGAAAAGGGAAACTTGGTGTCTGGTTGCGCACATGGCGCGGAGCGCCTACTCCGGAGCGCCAGTTGCATCGGCGAAAAATGGTGAGCATTGGAGTAGTGCTTTCTCTCGCTCCAGTTTTTGCCATTGCAAATTTGTCAACAGCAAAAATTGAACTCGACGCAATTAGTCAAAGCTTGGTTGATGCTGATGGTTTCATTACCAACCTCATGCCCACCACCGTGCCGTCAACCATCCCCACAAGTTTCGTCGCTGGTCAAGTAACAACTTCAACCGTTGCGCCAACAACAGTGCCGGCTGAACGGATCGATATTTTGGCAATTGGCGACTCTGTCATGCTGGGTGCTGCGCCAGAAATGACAAAATATGGGGTGACGGTTGATGCGCAAAAGAGCCGCGCTTTTAAAGCCGCCTTGCCAATTGTGAACTACGTGAAATCTATTAACGCTCTCGGCAGTGCTGTGGTCATTCACTTGGGCACCAATAGCGGCACGTCACAAGAAACAATTGACAGAATTGTGAGCGTGTTGGCCGATGTTCCCCGGGTAGTGGTACTCACGAACGCAGTACCCGGAAAAGGCTGGGAGGCATCAAACAACCGTCTCATTCGCGCATTGCCCGAGCGTTACCCCAATGTGCAGATCGTCGATTGGAAGAAGTACGCCACAGAGCACCCCAAATGGCTCTACGACGACCTCACGCACCTGCGCCCTTTGGGTCAGCGCAAGTACACCGCGCTCATCATGGAGGCTTTAGGACGTCCTGGGCCGCAGTTCGAAGAAGCGGTCTTAACGGCACCGGGGCAAACGACGAGCACCTCGAGCACTACCACCTCAGTTGCCCAGCGGGCAACCACCACTTCCGTGAAATAGCTTGTATCGCTTCGGCTTGGGTGGCGGGCACGTGCGACCTACGATAGAGGTCTATGACAACCCCCGTACGAGTCGCCGTTACCGGCGCAGCAGGCCAAATTGGCTACAGCCTTTTATTCCGTATCGCATCTGGCGCAATGTTGGGACCAAACACACCCATCATTTTGCAGTTGCTTGAAATTACCCCAGCACTTGGCGCACTAGAGGGCGTCAAAATGGAACTCGAAGATTGCGCATTCCCGCTTCTCCAGCAAGTGGTGTGTACCGATTCGGGTGACGTTGCTTTCGGCGATGCCGATGTAGCCATGCTTGTTGGTGCAATGCCTCGCAAAGACGGCATGGAGCGAGCCGACTTGTTGTCGGCAAACGGTGGCATCTTCAAACCACAAGGCCAAGCAATTGCTGCGAATGCAAAAAAGGACATCAAAGTGCTTGTGGTGGGCAACCCCGCAAACACCAATGCTCTCATTGCAATGAATAACGCAAAGGGAATGAACCCAGGTCAGTTCACAGCAATGACCCGCCTCGACCACAACCGCGCTATTTCGCAGTTGGCAGCAAAACTCAATCGCCCAGTGTCATCTATTAAAAAGATGACCATTTGGGGCAACCACTCCACTACTCAGTACCCCGATCTTTTCCATTGCGAAGTTGACGGCAAAAATGCAGCAGCAGCAGTGAACGACCAGCAATGGCTCGATGAAACTTTTATCCCCACCGTTGCCAAGCGTGGCGCTGCCATTATTAAGGCCCGCGGTTTGTCGTCGGCAGCCTCGGCAGCAAATGCGGCTATCGACCACGTTCGCTCATGGGCTACCGATACGCCAGAAGGTGATTGGGTTTCTATGGCAGTTCCCTCCGATGGCTCATATGGTGTACCTGAAGGACTCATTTCGTCTTTCCCATGTGTATGTAAGAACGGTGAATACAAAATTGTTCAGGGTCTCGACATCGATGCATACAGCCGAGGCAAAATTGATGCATCGGTTGCAGAACTTGTTGAAGAGCGCGACGCAGTTCGTGAACTTGGGCTGATCTAGTACAAGAGAAAATATTTACAATGTCAGTAGCGGCTCTCGTGAATACCAGCGAGTGGTCGCTTTCTGATTTTCAGACCACTGCGCGCTTACGCGAAATGTTTCAGCGTGATGGCGTTGTGGTGTTGCCAGACTTTATTTCGAGCGATGTAGTTCTGCGTATGGTGGCAGAAACCGAAGAACTCATTGCGCTGGCTCACCGCTCGGAGTCTCATAAAACCGTGTATTTAAGCGCTCCAGACGACTCATTTCCGGTTGGCCACCCCCGCCGAACTGTGCAGTCGTCTGCAGTCGAAGTTATTGCTTATGACCATGTACCAGCACATCATGCGGTGCGTGAACTGTATGAGTCTGAGGAACTCATGAGTTTTATTGCCAGTGTCCTTGGGCAAGAAAAGCTTCACCGGTACGCAGACCCTTTTGGTGCATTGAATCTTGCCGTCATGAGTGAAGGTGACCAATTGGGTTGGCATTTCGATATGACCGACTTCGTGGTGTCGCTTGCATTGCAACCTTCGCAGGCTGGTGGGAAATTTGAAAACGCACAAAGACTTCGCACGGCAAGCGATGAAAATTATGACGGTGTGCAAAGCGTGTTGTTGGGCAACGCACAAGACCGTATTCGTGTAGAACCAATGCATGCAGGCACGCTGATGATTTTTAACGGCCGCACATCATTGCATAAGGTGACTCCTGTTGAGGGCAACACTTTGCGCATTGTTGCACTGTTGGCGTACGACACAAAGAGTGGTACCGATTCGTCAGATGAATTGAAGCTCTCGCGATACGGAAGGTTGCCCCAATGAAATCTGAATACGGAGAATCATTTGTCGGAGAAGGAACTAACGCCGCACATATCAACACAGTGCTTGGCGACAGGGAGGGCGCAGTAGGAACAGCGTGGGCAACTGGTTTAGCAACTCCAAGTGTTGGGCATACGCGTTTTGTGGCGGTTGCTGCACCAAATCAACCGTTGCAGCCAATGACGCTTTTTGTGAACAAGGCAACCATTGAAACCGAGCATCACGGTGATCTCACCTGGGGTGCTGCTCAACGTGGTGTGGCGCGGGGTGTGCAAAAAGCGCGCGACAACGGCGTCTTTGGTACAAATGATTTACATGACCTTGCACTCATTGTGGCCGTGTGGGTGAACCCGCTTGCCGATGATGCTGTACAAGTTGAGGAAAATAATGCCGAGGCAACGTATCTTGCATTGAAGTCGGGCAGTTATTTGTAAACGGTGATTTGCGCTACTTCTTCAAAGATGGGGTCGAGCGCCGCAAAAATTTCTTGGCTGTGCAGAAGCATTTGTGCGTCACCTCCAATACGTATTGCACCAGTTATGAATGCATCTTCGGCAGCCATTTCACCAGTTGCTACCGCAACGGCAGTTTCCCATTCTTGTTCAAGACGCACATGTTCTGGGTCGGCTGGGCCGGCACCAAATGTGATTGCGTTGTCTCTTACTTGAAGGTGGTACAACACGGTGTCTTCCGGGCCATCGCTGACCATTTGGGTAATACCAATGTTCAAGGTGGAGCCGAGTGACTGTAGATGCGCATTTTCTGCAGCACGTGTGCCAATTGCTTCAATCCAGTCGAGGCTGAGGTAGCGAACAGTACTCATGAGTCTTACTTCTGGTGTGACGTGCGCCGGTGGCGAATAAATTCAACGGCAATAGGGGCAATGGAGAGTGCCACAATGGCAAGGCTGGCTATTTCAATGTTCTCTTTGACGAAGTTCACTTCGCCGAGGAAATAACCAAGAGTGGTAACGCCTCCACCCCAAACGACACCGCCGATGATGTTGTAGAGAACGAATGTGCGGTAGTTCATTTTTCCCACACCGGCAACAATGGGAGCAAAGGTGCGCACTACAGGAACAAATCGCGCGAGGACGATGGTCTTGGCGCCGTACTTTTCTAAAAAGGCGTGAGCTTTCTCAACATTTTTAGGATTAAAAACGCGCGACTTTGGGCGGTCAAATAATGCTGGCCCCACGCGATGGCCAAACCAATAGCCGACTTGGTCACCAGCAATGGCGCACAGTGTGGTGACGAGAGCAACCAAGGGGAGTGGGGGAAGAACATTGCTTCCTGCACTTGACGACAAAAACCCCGCAATAAATAACAGTGAGTCGCCGGGCAAAAAGAATCCGATAAGTAAACCAGATTCTGCAAAAACAATTAATCCGAGCAATACCAGCCCGCCGCTCTCCAACCAGTTTTGAATGTTGAAGAGGGCGAGCATGGTGTTGCGTAGTTCGGAATTACTTAGCTACAGGTGAGCTAACAAGTGATGGTGCTTTACGACTTGAAAAGGCGAGTGCACCAATCAAGATGATGAGCGCTGCACCTGCAATAGCAAACCTGGCGCCATCGTTGTCGCGCAAGCTGATGACAGCTGGCAGAACGAGGAGCGATACTAAGTTCATTACTTTGATGAGCGGGTTCAATGCAGGACCAGCTGTGTCTTTGAATGGGTCACCAACAGTGTCGCCAATAACTGCAGCTTTGTGAGCATCGCTGCCCTTGCCACCATGGTGTCCATCTTCGATGTACTTCTTGGCGTTGTCCCATGCACCACCAGCATTGCTGAGGTATACCGCCATGAGCTGACCGGTCACAATTACTGCTGCAAGGAATGCACCAAGAGCGGTGTAGTTAATGCCGAATCCAACAATGACTGGGGTGAGTACTGCAAGAAGTGCAGGAGTGGTGAGCTCACGCAATGATGCTGCTGTACAAATGTCAATGACTGGGCCGTAGTCCGGCTTTTTGGTTCCCGCCATAATGCCACCGTCTGCAAACTGGTTGCGCACTTCTTGTACAACTACACCAGCAGTACGGCCAACGGCGCGAATAGCAAGTGCAGAGAAGAGGAATGCAACCGAGCCACCAATGAGGAGACCAATGAATGTCTTCACGTCGGCAACGTTAATTTGCGTTTCAATAGCTTTAAATACGTCGCTACCTTCAAGACGCTCACCGATGAATTCAGAAGTCTTGCCGTAGAGCGCAAGGTTTCCTTCGCTATAACGAAGCCCAAGTTCACCAGCAATGGTTTCAATGTACGACGCAAAGAGTGCAACAGCTGCAATAACAGCAGAGCCAATTGCGAAGCCTTTTGTTACGGCTTTTGTTGTGTTACCAACAGCATCGAGGCTCACCATGATGCGTTGCGGTTCACCATGGAACTCGCCGCTCATTTCGGCAATACCTGCAGCGTTGTCTGAAACAGGGCCGAACGTATCTTCCGAAACAATGACACCAGTGGTGGCGAGCATTCCCATGCCACACAAAGCAACAAGGTAAAGCGAGAACTGCAAGTTGCCGCCACCAAGCATCAATGTGCCAGCAAGTGAAAGAGCAATTGCAATTGCTGCATACACCGACGACTCAAGACCCGATGCGGTTCCTGCAAGAACAACAGTTGCGGGGCCAGTTTGGGTTGCTTCAGCAATTTCTTGCACTGGACCGTATTCGGTTCCGGTGTAGTACTCGGTGAGACGACTTACTGCTTGAGCAAGTACGAGCCCGATGAGTACTGCGCCAAAGACGCGCCAACCTACATTCGACATCACTGTAGATTCGTTACCTACGTAGCCAAGTGCAAGAAGAAGTGTTCCGACAACGGTGATAATTCCGGCAGTTAAAAAGCCACGGTTGATTGGCTTCAAAGCATTGGTTTCGCCTTCTTTCGCCTTTACAGCGAAGATTCCAGCGATTGATGCAATGACACCAATGGCACGAGCGGCGAGAGGGAATACCAAGCCGAGTGCTGGGTTCATGTCGACCGACCTAAACGCTGAAACACCCAAAATGATGGAAGCAACAAGTGTTACTTCGTAGCTTTCGAACAAGTCAGCAGCCATACCGGCACAGTCACCTACGTTGTCACCTACGTTGTCGGCAATAGTTGCCGGGTTACGTGGGTCGTCTTCAGGAATGCCTGCTTCAACTTTGCCCACAAGGTCTGCACCTACGTCGGCAGCCTTAGTGAAGATTCCGCCACCTACGCGCAAGAAGAGTGCAAGGAGTGATCCACCAAAACCAAAGCCGATGAGCATTGCTGATGATGTGTTTTGAAATACTGCAATGATGAGCGTTGCGCCGAGAAGTCCAAGACCAACGGTGAACATTCCTGCAATACCGCCAGTGCGGAAAGCAATTTGCAATGCTTTTGGCATGGAGCCAGTTAACGCAGCAGCTGCTGTTCGCACGTTGCCGCGAGTTGCCAGGGTCATACCGATATAACCAGTAAGACCAGATGCAAAACATCCGAGGATGAATGAGATGGTGCGGAAAGTACCTGAAGCCATATAGCTCAGTTTTTCAACACCGTCTGCGTTCTCAATTGATGCCGAGGTGAGAAACACCACGATGGCAACGGGAACAAGGATGATTGCAATGGTGCGAAACTGACGCTTGAGGTATGCCCATGCGCCTTCTTGAATCAACAAAGCAATTTCTTTCATTTTTGGCGTACCTTCATCTTCGGCAAGTACCGATTTCATGAGATAAAAACCAACTGCGATGGCAAGTAGTGCTGACAAAGCAGAAAGAAGCAAAATGAGCCACTCTCCGCCTTGCAGTGAGAATTCCTGCCAACCGCCTTCAGATGCGAGAAGTCCTGTCACGTGTGGTGACCTTTCGTATGGGGGGGTAAGGCGAACCTTCCCCAGGGTTTGTTTCCGACCTTGAGAGTGTAGGTAACTCACCCACCTCAGGGCGAATATGGTCACAAAACAGTCCCTCTTTGTTACTAATGGGTAACAAAGACGGCGTGAATTGTGTCGCCCTCTTTGAAGAAGTTCACTTGAGCGGGTCGTGGGGGCTACCGTTTTCAACGCAATGGCTCTTCTCGGCTTTCCGGGCGAGTTTTTTTGAAAGGTACGTCTCGATGGCACAAGTACTCGAATCACAGCGTGGACCCGTGACGGGCACCGCTGTAGCGAAAAAGAAGCGTCGTCCGTTTTTACTCGACCTCTACAGCACAGCTGTGGGCAAAAAGTACGTCATGGCACTCACCGGAATTGCTCTCATCGGTTTTGTGGTGTTCCACATGATTGGCAACTTGAAGATGTATTACGGCCAGTCAGATCTCGACCACTACGCAGAGTTCCTCAAAGAATTGCTTTATCCCATAGCGCCAAAAGGCGTTGTGTTGTGGCTGTTGCGCGGTGGGTTGCTCACCATGGTTGCTCTGCACATACATGCTGCGTATTCATTGACGCAGTTGAATCACAAAGCGCGCCCAGTGAAGTACCAAAGTGAGCGTGACTATCAAGTCGCAAGTTTTGCAAGCCGCTCAATGCGCTACACCGGTGTCACGGTGATTTTGTTTGTTACTTGGCATTTACTCGATCTCACATGGGGCGTAGTCAACACCGTCGGAGCCGATGGCGAGTTCGTTAAGGCCGATGTCTACGACAATGTGGTGCGCAGTTTTGAACGCTGGCCAGTTGCATTGTTTTATATCGCGGCCAACATCATGTTAGGAATCCATCTCTTTCACGGAGTATGGAGCCTTTTTCAGTCGATGGGCTGGAATAGACCGCGTTTTAATGAATGGCGACGTTCAATTGCAGCAGGAGTTGCAACCATCGTTGTTGTAGGAAATGTTTCATTCCCGGTTGCGGTGCTTGCTGGCATCGTGGGCGGCTGAGAGAGCAGGACATAAGGAAAAATCATGAGCACACAATTGAACTCAAAAATCCCTGCTGGCCCACTTGGTGACAAGTGGTCCTCTTATAAAGAAGATGTGAAGTTGGTGAACCCCAACAACAAGCGCAAATTCAAAGTAATTGTGGTGGGAACCGGTCTTGCCGGAGCATCTGCAGCGGCAACGCTTGCGGAACTTGGTTACCAAGTAGACGCATTTACTTTTCACGACTCACCTCGTCGTGCGCACTCCATTGCTGCACAAGGTGGCATTAACGCTGCGAAGAACTACCAAGGTGACGGCGACAGCGTGCACCGCTTGTTCCACGACACCATTAAAGGTGGCGACTTCCGTTCGCGCGAAGCAAACGTGCATCGCTTGGCAGAAGTATCTGTGAACATCATCGACCAGATGGTGGCCCAAGGTGTTCCATTTGCTCGCGAATACGGCGGCCTCCTCGATAACCGCTCATTCGGTGGTGCTCAAGTAAGCAGAACTTTTTACGCTCGTGGTCAAACTGGTCAGCAGTTGTTGCTGGGTGCGTATCAGCAACTTGCACGACAAATTGGTTTGGGTGGGGTGCGCCTATTTAACCGCACCGAATTAGTTGATGTGGTCACAGTAGAAGGTCGTGCAGCAGGAATTGTTGTGCGCGACTTGATGACAGGGGAAGTTACTTCACATGCAGCGCATGCTGTGGTGATGGCAACTGGTGGATACGGAAACGCATTCTTCTTGTCGACAAATGCAATGTCGTGCAACGTCACTGCCGCCTGGCGCGCACACCGCAAGGGTGCATATTTTGCAAACCCTTGCTACACACAAATTCACCCAACATGTATTCCTCAGAGCGACGAGTTTCAGTCGAAGCTCACACTCATGTCGGAGTCACTGCGTAACGACGGTCGTGTTTGGGTACCAAAAAGCCCCGATGAGAGCCGCAGGGTTGCAGATATTCCAGAAGAAGATCGCGACTACTACCTCGAGCGCCTGTACCCATCGTTTGGAAACTTGGCACCGCGAGACATTTCTTCGCGCGCGGCAAAGCGTTTGGTAGATAAGGGTCAGGGTGTCGGGCCACTGAAAAATGGTGTGTATCTCGATTTCGCCGAAGCAATTTCACGCTTGGGTAAAGATGTTGTGAAAGAGCGTTACGGAAACCTCTTCGACATGTACGAGCGCATTGCCGGAGAAAATCCTTACGACATGCCGATGCGTATTTATCCTGCATCGCACTACACCATGGGCGGCTTGTGGGTTGACTACGAACTCATGACCAGCATTCCCGGCTTGTATGCAGCGGGTGAAGCAAATTTCTCAGACCACGGTGCAAACCGATTGGGTGCATCTGCATTAATGCAAGGTCTTTCCGACGGTTACTTTGTTTTGCCTTACACCATTGGTAACTACTTGGCGCCAATGTTGAACAAGGCAATTCCGAGTGTCGATCACCCCGAATTCAAAGCTGCTGAACTTGCAGCACGTGAACGGTTCCATAGTTATCTCAATATTGGTGGAACGCGTTCACCCGATTGGTTCCATCGTGAAGTAGGAAAAATTATTTGGGACTACTGCGGCATGGAGCGCACCGAACAAGGTTTAGAAAAAGCCCTGTCGGAGCTTCCTGCCCTGTACGACGAGTTCAAAAAAGATCTTCGTGTTACAGGTGGCGGTGAAAGCCTCAACCAAACGTTAGAAAAAGCAGGTCGCGTCGACGACTTCTTCCAACTCGGCATGTTGATGTGTCGCGATGCTCTCGAGCGTCAAGAAAGTTGTGGCGGTCACTTCCGGTCGGAATATCAAACAGATGAAGGCGAAGCGTTGCGTGACGACGACAAGTTCTGTCACGTAGCTGCCTGGGAATGGTCGGGCGATCCGATGACCGCAAAACGCAACATTGAAGAACTCGAATTTGAAAGTGTCCAACTCGCAACACGGAGCTACAAGTGAGTAATCATCTCAAGGACATCATCCTTAAAATTTGGCGTCAAAATGGCCCGCAAGACTCAGGTCGTTTTGAAACATATAAAGTCGACGAAATTAGCGATGAAGCATCGTTTCTTGAAATGCTCGACTACCTCAATGAGCAGCTCATTACCGATGGAAAAGAAGCCATTGTTTTCGACCACGACTGCCGTGAGGGTATTTGTGGTACATGTTCCCTCATGATCAATGGTCAAGCACATGGTCCTGAACGCAGCACCGCCACATGCCAATTGCATATGCGCAAGTTCTCAAGTGGAGCAGAAATTGTTATTGAGCCATGGCGTGCTGCAGCGTTCCCGATTATTAAAGACCTCATGGTTGATCGCTCTGCATTTGACCGCATTATTGAGTCGGGTGGCTTTATCAC
>JABMMV010000206.1 GCA_013205145.1 bacterium | reverse complement strand
GTCGTAGCACACGAAGAGCGCCACACGAATACCCTCAATATCGAGGGTCACGATGTTGGAACCGGCGCGAAACCACTTGTCTTCCCCGCTGAAGGAAAACGGATGCATCTTTACGTATCGCGTGAGAGCTCCATCTGGCGAGGAAACAATAAAGGTATTTCCTGGTAGTGCGTCATTAGTTTCGGGTAATTCTGCACACGTACCGCCCACCCACACGCCGAACTTCTGCGCCATGCGCTGCAAGAACTGTGAACTCGGACCATCAAAAGGTTCTGGCAATTCGTTCACCCATTTTTCACCCATGGCGAAACCCGTGGAAAACATTTCACTCAGCACAACAAGTCGTGCGCCACCCTGCGCGGCAGAAGCAATGAGCGATTCAAGGTGCAAGAAATTGGCTTCTCGGTCGAGCCACTGAATGTCGTGTTGAATTGCGGCGATTCTCACTGGGCCCAGTTTCGCAGACGATGCGCTGCCTCTGCAATAACATTTTCTTGCTTGCAAAAGGCAAACCGTACGAGATGCCTGCCCTTGTGTGCATTTTGCGGCGTATAGAAAGCAATATTTGGTATGGCTACTACTCCGGCTTCATGCGCGAGTCGGCGGCAAAACTCGCGGCCATCACCATTCTGTTGCATTTTGCGTACGTCTGCAGTGACAAAGTACGTTGCCTCAGGACGAAAATATTCAAATCCTGATGCAGCTAGCACTTCACATAATTGATTACGACGCTCTTCTAAATTCTTTGCCAATTTCTGAAAATACTCATCTGGCATTAAAAGACCATGTGCAATAGCTGGTTGAAATGGAGCTGCATTTACATAAGTGAGAAATTGTTTTGCAGAACGAACTGCCGCAATGAGATGTGCTGGCCCGACTGCCCAACCGACTTTCCAACCTGTTGTGCTGAAAGTTTTACCGCCACTGGATATAACAATCGAGCGCTCTCGTGCTTCTGTGATTTCCGCAATTGATGCGTGACGTTGCCCATCGAATACGAGGTGTTCATAAACTTCATCGGAAATGATGACCAGATTATGCTGCTGTGCAATGCGTACAATTTGTTGTTGCTCTTCTCGCGTGAGCAACATTCCTGTTGGGTTATGCGGTGAATTGATAAGCAGAATCTTTGTACGTTCAGTAATGGCAGATTCCACAGCCGCCATATTTGGCCTATACGTAGGTGGCTCGAGCAAAACAGGAACCGATACCGCACCGGCTAATGCAATACATGCCTGGTAACTGTCGTACATCGGCTCAAATAAAACCACTTCGTCGCCTTGCTCTAGCAACCCAAGTAGTGCTCCAGCTATTGCTTCAGTTGCCCCTGCAGTAACCAACACTTCTGTATCGCAATTGTATGCAACACCATAAAATCGAAGCTGATGTTGAGCAATTGCTTCGCGCAATACCTGCATTCCGTTTCCCGGTGGATACTGGTTTAACCCTGCATTGATGGAGTCAATTGCAATATCAAGAACTTCCCGTGGCCCATCGGAATCGGGAAAGCCTTGACCTAGGTTGATTGCTCCAAGTTCCACTGCAAGTGCAGACATCTCGGCGAAGATTGTGGTGCCAAACGGCCGCAGTCGCGATGCAACAGCAGATGGAGGCACAGCGTTCACAACTCTGGCGTTGCGTTCTATTTACCAGCGAGCGCAGCAACAACGGGAGCCATTGCGGCCGTTGCATCTTGCTGGAATGCGATGTAAGTGATGCCCCAGCGCTCGCGCAACATCGTGATGTTGTCGGTAATTTGCTGCACGCTTCCAATTTGGAAGTATGGGGCCTGCAAGACCACTTCTGGTGGCAAGCCAAACATGGGTGCCATTTTCTCTGCAACCGACATTGGATCGTCGGTCACAACTGTTGCAAAAACTTGCAACTGTAATTCCAACTGGTCGAAGCGGTCGCCCGCTGCAGCTTTTACATAACCAATCTTTTCATCAACGACGTCTGCTGCTGCTGTAGCCATCGAACGAGGGTTAATGGATCGACCAACAATTTTTGGGTTAATGCCAATGACATCTGCTTTTCGAGCGGCCATGGCAAGCAACTTGGGTCCACCACCACCAACGGTGATGGGGATATTCGAGATGGGCTTTGGCTGTGCATCAATTTCAGAAACGCTGTAGAAACGACCTTCGTGCGAGAACGGACCTGCGCCCCACAAACCGCGCATCACGGTAATTGCTTCTTCAAGGCGCTCAATACGAGTTAAGGCATCGTCTTGTGTAATGCCGGTGATGGTGTAGTCCTCTTTCATCCATCCAGCACCCAAACCCATCATGAATCGGCCGTCAGACAACAGGTCGATTGTTGCTGCTTCTTTTGCAAACACCACAGGATTACGGAAGTCATTTCCCGCAACAAGGGTTCCTACCTGCAAAGTTTTTGTAGCCGCTGCGGCTGCCATCAGGGCAGGCACCGGAGCGAACTG
>JABMMV010000205.1 GCA_013205145.1 bacterium | reverse complement strand
TGAAACTGGTGTTCAAATTGTTCTGGAAATACGAGGCCCCGAACACGCCGCAACAGTTCTTGCGGCGGCTCGCAGTGGTGGCTATGAAATATCCGAACTCACTCGGTAAAAGAAATAATTTCTAGCGACCAGTGAGTACAGCAACTTGCTGCGTTGCATCAAGCAACCAACCAGGAACCACACCAATAACAATGGTGAAAATAGCTGCCATCGCTACAACAAGACCCGTTAAGAAAGGCACCTGAATAGGAGTATTTTCTGCAGTCTCGTCTTCAAGCCACACGCTGACCATAATGCGCAAGTAAAGAAAAGCACCAATGACCGATGCCACCATTGCAGCAATAGCAATTGCATAGCTGTGCACTTCAACTGCTGCCTTAATGACACCAAACTTTGCAATAAAACCTGATGTCAGCGGCACGCCCGCTTGTGCAAGAAGAAACACCGTTAGTGCCAAAGCAAGTGCTGGTTGTTGTTTGCCGAGGCCCTTAAAGTCAGACAATTCAGTTGCCGAATCACCCTTGCGCGCCACCAAACCAACAACCGCAAATGTACCAATGACCAAAACGGTGTAAAGCAACAAATAGGTCATTACACCTGAAATGCCATTTCCGGCATCTGCACTATTGGGGTGCGCTGCAGCCTCAATACCCACCAATATGAAACCAGCATGGCTAATTGATGAATAGGCGAGCATGCGCTTCACGTTTGTTTGCGTAACAGCCAGCAGCGAACCAACAACAATGCTTAATAATGCAAGCACCCAAATAATGGGACGCCAATCGTCAACGCGAGTTGGCAATGCCGTCAAGGTGACACGAAGCAAAGCAGCAAATGCTGCGGTTTTTCCTGCCGACGCCATGAACGCAGTAACTGGTGTTGGTGCACCTTGGTACACATCGGGAGTCCACATTTGGAAGGGAACTGCAGCCACTTTAAAGGCCAAGCCGACGAGCATCAGGCCAGTACCAACGAGCAGAAAAACATCGTTGCGGGGCACTGATTGCGAAGAGGACAATGCGGTGAAGATACCTGTGATGTTGGTGGTTTTCGTTGCGCCATAAACAAGCGCGATGCCGTAGAGGAAGAATGCCGAAGAAAAACCACCCAAGATGAAATACTTCAGCCCAGCTTCTTGGCTTTCACTGCGGCGTCGGTTGCTTGCCGCAAGTACATACAGAGACAAACTCAAAGTTTCTAGACCAAGGAATAGAACAATGAGGTCATTTGAAGCAACCATGATGATGCCGCCAATAGCTGCAGTGAGATACAGCACATAGAGTTCTGGCCCGTCATCAGAATCACGCTGTAGATAATCGCTCGTCAGCAAACTGCACAAAAATACCGCTGCACAAATACTGATTGTTCCGAGCAGCGCAAAGTGGTCGAGTGCTAACGCATCACCAAAAATTGCACGCGGCTCTTCATTCGTAACGTTGTCCCACAAGAACGCAGTTGACACCAAAGCAACACCAGCAGTGACAGCACTAACAATTCCATAACAATGACGTGGCCATTGAGGGGTAAGAGAACCCACCAGCATGAGAACCACAATGCCGCCCAGCAAGATAAAAAGCGGGTTGAGATAAAACCAAGGAACACTTGGCCCAACAAGGTTTTCGGCGGCGAACAACATCAGTGCTCCTCCTGCTTTTCTTCTTCAGCGGCGGGAGCCTTTTTAATTTCCACAACATCGGGCTCAAAAGTACGACCGCTGCGCTCTTCCACGTGTGTCACCAATACCTTCACACTTGGTTCAATGCGATCGAGCATCGGCTTTGGATACACGCCGGTAAATACAATTGCAGCAATGAAGGTGAACAAGATCATTCCTTCACGCGGTGTAATTTCCGGGAATGATGCATTTGCTTCGTCAACCTCGCCGTGGAATACCCGCTGATAAGCCCACAATAAATACAACGCTGCCAAGATGACACCGGTTGTACCAACCACAACCCACCAGCGCGCATTTTCAAATGATCCAATGAGAATGAGGAACTCGCCGACGAATCCGTTGAGGCCCGGAACTCCAATTGAGGAGAGCATGACCACCATAAAGACGGCTGCAAAAATTGGTGCAACAGATTGCAGACCTTTAAGTTCTGCAATCTGACGGGTGTGGCGACGCTCGTAAATCATTCCCACAAGCAAGAAGAGTGCGCCTGTAGAAATTCCGTGGTTCACCATTTGCATGACGCCACCACTGAGCGCAACTGAGGTAAATGCAAAAGTACCAAGAACGATGAACCCAAGGTGAGCTACTGAAGAATAGGCAACGAGACGCTTCAAGTCTTTTTGCATTGTTGCTGCAATGGCTCCCCACAAAATTCCTGCAACGGCAAGGGTGAGAAAGAGAGGCTTGGCCCATACTGCTGCCTCAGGGAAAAGATACAAACCAAATCGCAAGAAGCCGTATGTTCCGAGTTTCAGAAGTACACCAGCCAAGATGACTGAGCCTCCGGTGGGGGCTTGCGTGTGCGCATCGGGCAACCATGTATGCAACGGAAAGAGCGGAACCTTTACCGCAAACGCAATTGCAAAAGCGAAGAATAACCACCGAGCAGTATTGGTACCAAACGATGCCTGCTCAGCCAATACGACGAGATCGAATGTGACGTAGCCCAAACT
The DNA here is from genome assembly GCA_013205145.1 of bacterium. GTDB lineage: Bacteria > Actinomycetota > Acidimicrobiia > Acidimicrobiales > Ilumatobacteraceae > F1-20-MAGs119. The sequence goes on along the minus strand of JABMMV010000205.1, from coordinate 16,518 downwards.
GTTCTTTGCAAGTACTGCAGTTGCAATGATTCCCACCAGCATGAACGCCGAACCGAACATCGTGTACAAGAAGAACTTCGTTGCAGCGTAAACACGCTGGTCGTATCCCCATCCACCAATGAGGAAGTACATCGGCACCAAAACAATTTCGAAAAATGCAAAGAACAAGAAGAGGTCGAGGCTGAGGAAACTGCCCATTACTCCTGCTTCAAGAAGGAGAAGCCATGCCAGGTAACGCTTATGCCCATGGTGCGGGTCGATACCCACAATGACCAAAGGAAACAGCAGGCCAGTGAGCACCACAAGGAAGAGAGAAATTCCGTCGACTCCTAAATGCCAACCAATTCCCCACTCCCGAATCCACGAATGTTGCGAAGTGAATTGGAATCCACCATCTGAAGTTTGGAAGCTTGTCAGCATCCAAATACAGAGACCTGCTGTGCCCACGCTTGACACCAAGGCAATTAACTTGGTCCACTCAGGGCGTCGGTTACTCGATAAAACGACAGCAATTGCACCAAAGAGCGGAAAAAAAATGAGTGCAGTCAAAATAGGAAACGACATAGATGCAATTTGACTTACTTCAGCAATCATTAGGCCACCCCTCTCCACAAAAACCACGCCAACATGACAAGTACACCAATGACAATGGCGGCTGCGTATACGCGTACATATCCACTTTGAATTTTACGAATGAGACCACTTGACTGCCGCACTACCGAGCCGGTTCCGCGCACTGCTCCATCGATAATATTTGCATCGGCCCAAGCAACACCCTCAAATGATTGGCGACCAGGCCCACCCATGAATGCCGATACACCCTTGTCGTAGTTCCAAGCATTCGCCAAAATTTGTGGCTCAATGGCTGGCAATTTCTTCTTGCCATAAACACCCACTGCCAATGCAATTCCAGATAGCGCAACCACTATTGCAACAAGCATCAAAAGATACTTGTTGTCATAGGCCCATGAACCACTGATATGAGCTTCACCGTGCTCAACAATTGGCTCGAGCCACTTTTCAAGAAAATGAAGATCTTTTGTGAAAGGCAACTGCAGAAGTCCGCCACCAACTGACAACATTGCCAACACAACAAGAGGGAACAACATAATTTTTGGACTCTCATGAGGAACAAAATCACCATGAGCACCGTGCTCATCACTCTGGTCTTTCCACTTCGCTTCACCAAAGAAGACCATGATTACTTGACGTGTCATGTAGAAAGCGGTGAGTAGAGCCGTAACGAGGCCCACCACATATAGCCCACGATTGTTCGCATACACATAGAGCAAAATTTCGTCTTTCGACCAGAACCCAGCAAAAGGCGGAACACCAGCAATTGCCAGCCAGCCGATAATAAAGGTGAAACCAGTAACAGGCATGAGTACACGCAATGCACCCATCTTGCGCATGTCTTGTTCATGATGCATGCCGTGAATAACCGAACCGGAACCAAGAAAGAGGAGCGCCTTAAAGAATGCGTGTGTGATCATGTGGAAAATGGCCGCAACATATGCGCCCGACCCAACAGCGAGAAACATGTAACCGAGTTGCGACACCGTGCTGTACGCAAGCACCTTCTTGATGTCGTTTTGAGCAACGGCAACCGTGGCAGCAAAGAGTGCAGTAGCCGCACCGACCACAGCAATAATGGTGGGCGCCCAATGGTAGGCCTCCGCAATCACTGGGTTCATACGGGTCATGAGAAATACGCCTGCTGTCACCATGGTGGCAGCGTGAATGAGTGCCGATACCGGGGTTGGGCCTTCCATCGCGTCGGGCAACCAGAGATACAAAGGAAGTTGTGCGCTCTTCCCGCATGCCCCAACAAACAACATGAGAGCAATTGCGGTAGCGGTGACGTGGCTAATTGACCCACCATGTGCCGCGCTGTTAATGGTTCCGTAAGACAACGTACCCACAGCCCCGAAGGCCAAGAACATGGCCATCATGAAGCCCCAGTCGCCGACGCGGTTGGTGACAAATGCTTTCTTTCCTGCTGTTGCGGCACTATCGCGTGTGTGCCAAAATGAAATGAGGAAGTAAGAACATGTTCCCACGCCTTCCCAACCGAGGAAGGTAACGAGCAAGTTCTCGCCAAGCACCAACATCAACATGGAGAATACGAAAAGGTTTAAATAAATAAAGAACTTCGAAAACTTCGGATCGCCGTGCATATAACCCACGGCATACAAATGAATGAGTGTGCCGATTCCCGTAATGAACAATGCCATCGTGATAGACAGCTGATCGGCAAGAAATGCCAGGTCAACTTGCAGTGAACCCACAGGAATCCAAGAGAAGACCCTCACTACGTGAGAACGCTCTTCTGCTGTTTTTGACACCATGTCGAGGAATACAAGCAACGTGACAAAAAATGACAACCCGCACATTGATGCAGCAAGCCAACCTGCCTTTGGTTCAGCTAATCGGCGTCCAAAAAGTACGAGAAATATAAAGCCGGCAAGCGGAAGTGCAGGCACCAACCAAACTGTGTTCAGCATTGCTATTAACCCTTCAAGACCGAGAGATCGTCAACGGAAATTTCTGAGCGGCGACGCATAATTGCCACAATGATTCCGAGCCCGACAACGACTTCGGCAGCAGCTACCACAAGCACAAAAAAGACCGCAGTTTGTCCGTTGATATCGGTAAGTTGTGTTGACAATGCAACGAAGGTGAGATTGACGGCATTGAGCATGAGTTCAATACTCATGAACATAATGAGCGGATTGCGCCGAACAAGAACGCCCACCATGCCAATGCCAAAGAGCACTGCACCCAAAATGAGATACCAAGTGGAAGTAGGAACAATAGCGGCAAGCATCATGCAGATACTACTGTGAGATCCTTCTCAGACTTGCGCTTGCGGGCGAGCACAACGGTACCGACAACTGCAACAATGAGCAATACCGAGGTCACTTCGAAGGCCACTACATAATTACTGAAAATTGAGCGAGCAATTTGACGAATATTTGCGTCGTGGTCACCGCTATCTGCCGTGATCAGACCATCTCCACGCATATTCAGCGAATCACGGCCTTGCACAATGGTGGTCACAAGCAGTGCCACAAAACCAATACTTAAAATAATTGCCAATGGTCGTTGAATTCCGAGCGGCTCTGTTTCAAGGTTTTCTGCACGGTCGACGCCTAAGAGCATGATAACGAATAAGAAGAGCACCACTATCGCTCCGGCATAAACAACCACTTGAACTGCTGCAAGAAACTCTGCTTGCTGGGAAACAAACATCACAGCAATTCCGAACAATGTAAGTACCAAACTCAAAGCAGCGTGCACAGGGTTCGAACGAAGAACAACTCCCAACGCACCAGCAAGCACCATCGCTGCAGCACATATGAACACGAAGAGTTCCATTTATTCGGCGTCTCTTTCACTTTGAACAGGCTCCGGCGCACGAACGCCGTAGCCAAGTTCACCACTCCAGGCAACTACACCTTCAAATTCAGCATTTCCGCTTGGCGATGTGGCACGCATCCAACCAGATGTGTTGATGTCTTCACCTGGCCGCCAGTCTTCCCATGGCAAGTGTTGCGGCAAGCCTGCATCATCAACAAGAAGCTCATTCTTTGTATAAATCGCATCTTGCCGATTCGTAAATGAGAATTCAAAGAGTTTTGTTTCCGTGATTGCTTCAGTTGGGCACGCTTCTACGCACAAGTCGCAGTGAATACAACGGAGATAGTTGATCTCATAAATAAAACCAAACCGTTCACCTGGTGACGTGGGTTCCATTGGGTCGTTATCTTTACCACGCACATAAATGCATCGTGCCGGGCATACGCCCGCACATAGTTCGCACCCAATGCACTTTTCCATTCCGTCTTCGTATCTGTTCAATACATGGCGCCCATGCATCCGCTCGGGTTTAGCAATTTTTTCATCACTGCTAGCTTTTTTACCTTTGCGAAACATGCGACCACCGGAATATTCAGTGGTCACACGATTGCGCTTACCGTGTTGACGAACAGTTACAAGAAAGCCACCTAGGTACCCCATTAGAAAGCTGCCCCTTCTGATTCACGATTTTTTGAGCTTGCCCTGAACGCCAGCTGCATAAATATAAAACACACCAAGATGACCGCAATAGACAACGGCATCACAATGAGTTGATCCCAATTTTCATTGTCCGCTAGACGCTGTGCTGCAAGGAGCATGAACCAACCGAGCGATGCAGGAATAAGGAACTTCCACCCAAGATCCATGAGTTGGTCGTAACGGAAGCGGGGCAATGATGCTCGGAACCAAATATAGATATAAAGGAATACCAATACTTTTGCTATTAACCAAATACTGCCTTCGAGTGAGTTATTGATTAATGGAATATCGAGTGTGGTATTTCCGATGCTGATGGGCTGCGGGCCGCCGAAGAACAAGGTCACAATGACTGCAGACATCGTAATGGTGTTCATAAATTCAGCAAGGAAAAAGAGTGAGAAGCGAATTGATGAGTACTCAGTGTTAAACCCGCCTACGAGTTCTTGTTCCGCTTCCACCAAGTCAAAAGGTGGTCGGTTGAGTTCTGCAGTTGCTGAAATGAGGAAGATGATAAATGGGATCACACCAGTTGCCACAATATTCCACGAGCCGAGAGAACTTTGTGAGCCGACGATGCCACTCGTTGACAGTGTTCCCGTTACCAAAATGACTGCCGCTAACGACAACCCAAGTGCTGCTTCGTAACTCACCATTTGCGCAGATGCGCGCACTGAACCCAGCAAAGGATATTTTGAACCACTCGACCAACCGGCCAGCATGATGCCGTAGACCGCAATAGAAGAAATGGCAAGCGCAAAAAGAACTCCAATTGGTGGGTCTGCAAGTTGCACTCTCGTTTGATGTCCGAACCAAGTGACAACTCCACCATTTCCATCGCGGTAGTCACCGCCAAGAGGGATGATTGCAAACGCAAGGAAAGCAGGGACAAAAGAAAGGTAAGGCGCTAAGCGGAAAACAAGTCGGTCAGCTCTTTCAGGCAAAAGATCTTCTTTAAAGAATAATTTGATGCCATCTGCCAAAGTTTGCAGCAAACCGAATGGCCCTGCTTTGTTTGGGCCGATGCGGTTTTGCATACCAGCAATAGCTTTGCGTTCAAACCACACCATCAACATGGTTGCAACAAGGCCAATGACAAAAACGACCAACACTTTGAGAATCACGATAAAAAGAGGTGTCCACAAAAGACCTCCATCAAATAGTGGGTCAATTCCTAAAAGTGAACGAGTTATTGCAATCACGAGAGGTTCTCCACTCGAACATCAACAATAAGATCATTTGCGTTCATTAATTCACGAATATCGGTTCCGGGCTGGTTGAAGGGAACCCACGCCGTACCTTTCAATACAGACTCATCAGCATGCAACGTCAAGATGACTGATTTAGATGAGGTAGATACCTTCACATCTTTGCCGACGAGTGCTCCGATGCGTTCAATATCGCGGGGATTCAAATAGATACCGGCACCAATACTGAGATGTGCAAGTGACGGGCTCGTTACCGTGCTCACCGCATTGTCGTACATCTTGCGCGACACAACAAGCCGCAGGTCATACGAATTACGTTCAGGAGCAGAACTTCCCGCTACCGACAGAACTTGCAGAGTTTGTGATGGCGCATCTATGGCTGTGAGATCATCAATAGATTCCACACCGATATCGGCACCTAGTTGCTCCGCCAATTCGGTCGCAATCATCCAATCGGGACGTGAAGTTCCTCGTGCAGTGATTTTTTGACTGAGGGGTAATACGCGACCTTCAAGGTTTGTTGTTGTTCCGCCGCGTTCTGCGTACGCAGCCGCAGGAAGCACAACATCTGCCCGCAAAGTTGAAGCAGTAGGGAAAGTATCGACTGCAATAATATTATGTGCGCCAGCTAATGCGCGGCGTGCGAGGTCGAGATCTGGAACGTCAGATAGCGGGTCTGCCCCAAGCAAAATGAGGCACTCAATGTGTCCTTCGCTTGCTGCAGTGAGAATACTGCGAGCATTATTTCCTGCAGTAAGACCAGCAGTTGCTGCACCGCGAATATTTCCGCGACGAAGAACAGGCAATACTGTTGCAGCAGGGAAAGCAGCAGCTATTGCGTTATAGGCCTGTGCTGTGAAATCGCTCGATTCGGCAAGGTTTGCGCGCCCTAAAACAACAACTACGTTTCCTTTGCTTAATTGGCCTGCAATCTCGGTGTCGTTTAATGCTGAATTCACTGCAGCTACTTGTGTGCCAGGTTCGTAGTTCAGCGATTTCCATGCATACCGAGTGAGCCCTGAGGCTCTCGTGGTGAACTCAATGATTCGCGTGCGATTTTTAGTAGCAGCATCGCGCAATCGGAGGTACAGAACTGGAAGCTCTTCTTTCAGATCTGGACTCAACAAAATAACTGTTGTTGCAGAAGTTGCATCATTAATTGTTGCTTGCGGCAAATTGAAGACTTCTGTTGGCAAACCGTCGTCAAGTTGTGCATCGTGCAATGTGATACCCAATTTGCTTGCCAACATCGCCCACGCACGTGCATCTTCGTTAGCAAGTCGAGCTCCGCCCAAAATAGCAACACTGTTTGCACCTTTGGAACTCACAGCCAAGCGAATGGTTCGTGCCGCAGTTTCAAGAGCACTTGACCAAGAAGTGGGAACGAGCGACGTGCCTTCTTTAACGAGCGGCGTGGTGAACCGGTCTTCACTATTGATGGATTCAAAATTGAATCGGCCACGATCGCACAGCCAACCCCAGTTGACTTCATCGTTGTCGTGACCTTGAAAGCGTAAAACTTGGTCGCGACTTGACTGAATAACAGTTGCGCAGCCTACGGAACACGCAGTACACGTACTTTGTGTTTCTTCAAGGTCCCAAGGGCGCGCTTTAAAGCGATAGGGCTTTGCAGTGAGCGCACCGACCGGACAAATTTGAACGGTATTTCCCGAGAAGTAAGAAGCGAAAGGCTCGTCGGGGAACGTGAGTATCTGTGTGTTATTTCCACGATGTGTAAATGAGATGAGTGGGTCACCAGCAACTTCGCTGGCGAATCGCGTGCAACGATCACAGAGAATGCAGCGTTCACGATCGAGAAATACTAAATCGCTAATAGCAATGGGCTTTTCGTAATGCCGTTTTTCTTCAACATAACGACTCTCGCCTGGACCATGAGAAAATGCCTGGTCTTGAAGTGGGCACTCACCACCTTTGTCGCACACTGGGCAGTCGAGTGGGTGATTCGCCAGAAGAAGCTCCAAAATTCCTTCTTGAGCTTTTTTCACTTGCTCGGTTTCTGTATGCACCACTTGCCCCTCGGCAACAGGGGTCATGCAAGAAACCACCATCATTGGCCCACGAGGACCTTCCACTTCTACTAAACACTGGCGGCACATGCCCACTGGCTTCATACGTGGGTGATAACAGAAACGAGGAATGAAATCACTTGTGCGATCGGCTGCCGCAATGATGAGTTCGCCTTTACGCGCAGCAACTGTTTTGCCGTTGATGGTGAGGCTTACTGCATTGGGGTCAATAACTACTTCGGTTTCCACTTGGTCAGATGTTGATTCTGTGGTGCTCATAATGCGTGTCCTGCTGTGACCGGAATTCGTTTGCGCGTGGTGACGCGTGCTTCAAACTCGCTGCGGAACAATGTAAGAGCAGAATGAATGGGCGCATACGCCGATGGACCCACGAAACAAATAGTGGTCATCTTGTACGGGAATGGAACTGCTGCCAACCCAAGGTCGGCATTCGATGCATGCGGGAAATCGCCTGGGCAAATACTGCTACCCACTTCAATGAGCTGGTCGAGGTCGGCATCGGTTCCTGTGCCTTCAACGACACGCGTCAAAATACGCTCGAGCCAGGTTCCACCTTCGCGACAAGGTGTGCATTTGCCGCATGATTCATGTGCATAAAAACGCGTGAGCGTTAATGCGGCAGCAGGAATATCGGTGGTTTCATCCATCACCATAATTGCGCCGGAACCAAGCATTGAACCCGCTGGGCCTACTTGACTTGCTTCAAAAGGCAAGTCGAGTTGGTCGGGCGTAAACCATGGTGCGGACCCACCGCCTGGCACAAAAGCTTTTAATTTATTGTCGTTACGAATTCCACCGCAAAATTCTTCTCCGTACAAGAGATCTCTGAATGTGGTGACACCGTTAATAATTTCAAATACACCTGGTCGTTTCACATGTCCGGACACTGCAACCATGCGCGTACCGGGCGATGTTTTTGTACCAATTGCTGTGAACGCCTCTGAACCATTGCACAAGAGCCACGGCAAGTTCGCAAGCGTTTCCACATTGTTCACAATGGTGGGCTGACCATACAGACCATTTGCCGCTGGGAAAAATGGCGGCTTCAACCGAGGCATACCGCGGTTGCCTTCAAGGCTTTCAATGAGTGCAGTTTCTTCTCCGACTACATATGCGCCTGCACCCCAGTGCAAGACAATGTCGACAGAGAATTTTGTTCCTAAAATATTTTTGCCAATAAAGCCTGCGGCATAAGCCTCGTTTAACGCTGTAGCCACACGTTCTTGGGCCAAAGCCATTTCACCACGTATATAGAGGAAGCAACGTGACAACCCTGCGGCGTAACACGCAATGAGGCAGCCCTCAATCAGTTGATGCGGATCGCGCTCCATGAGCAACCGATCTTTATACGTGCCGGGTTCACTTTCGTCGCCGTTCACTACTAAATATCGTGGCCACACTTCTTGTGGAGTCAGACCCCACTTCGTGCCAGCAGGGAATCCGGCGCCACCACGACCAAGAACTGTTGCGTTCTTTACTTCGTCGTGCACACTGGCTGCAGGTTGCGACAAAGCTGCTCGTAAACCTGCATAGCCATTGGTCGCTAAATAGCGTTCAATGGTGTACGAGTCGGCAAATTCAAAACGTGAAGTAACAATTTTCGGACGATCGCCAGCCACAAAACCAGGAGCATGCGCATAAGTACTGGTCATAGTGCTGACTTTCCATTGAGCCATTCAGGCGATTCGTTTACTTCTTCGGGAGCCACTGCACCAACACCACGCTCCGCGGGAATGTGCTGACGCACCATTGCTAAAACTCCGTGAGAAGGAATTTCATCGGCAAGTTTTCCTCCTGCAAGGTCATCGATGAGTGTGTCGAGTTCTGCAGGAGTCATTTTGAACCGGTACCGATAGTTCACCTGCAAGCACGGAGCTTCAGTGCAGGCCGCTTGGCATTCAGCATGTTCCAAAGTAATGAGACCGTCGGGAGTAGTGCTTCCTGCCTTAATGCCAAGTCGCTTCTCGGCATGATGCATGAGTTCCTCGGAGCCCATGAGCGCGCACGACAAAGTGCCACAAATATTGAGGAGGTACTTCCCTACTGGTTCAAACTTGAACATCTCGTAGAACGAAGCCGTTCCAAATACTTCTGCTGGGGTTACCCCCACAAGTTCAGCAATGTGCTTCATGGAATCTTGCGCCACATAACCATCTTGCTCTTGAGCAAGATGCAAGATCGGAATGAGTGCAGACTTCGGACGTGGGTAACGCCCAATGATTTCATAAGCAATTGCAACATTTGCATCGGTGAGGCGGCTCATCGGTCGACTTCTCCCAACACAGGGTCAATAGAGGAAATGACAGCCACTGCATCGGCAATAAGGCCGTCGCGCATCATATGTGGCAGTGCCTGAATATTGACAAACGATGGAGCACGCATGTGCAATCGATACGGCTTTGGCGAGCCGTCACTGACGATATAGCAACCAATTTCGCCACGTGGACTTTCAATGCCTACATACACTTCACCTTCAGGCACTTTGAAACCTTCAGTGAATATTTTGAAGTGGTGAATAAGAGCTTCCATTGACTCATCAATGCGAGCGCGCGGTGGTGGAGTCACTTTTTTATCTTGAATGCGATAGTCACCCGACGGCATCTTGTCGAGAATTTGATACACAATTTTCATTGACTCACGAATTTCATTGAGGCGAATCGCGTAACGGTCGAATGAATCTCCATATGAACCAACAATGACGTCGAATTCGACTTCTTTGTATTTCAGATACGGAAGATCACGGCGCAGGTCCCAGGCAACACCAGTGGAACGCAAGATTGGCCCCGATGTGCCGAGGGCAACTGCTTCTTCTGCAGTAATGACACCAACACCTTGTAGACGCTCACGCCAGATGGGTTGGTTGGTCATGAGGATGTCGTACTCGGCCAAACGTGGTGGCAAGCCTTCCAGAATGGTAAGAACGTCGTCTCGCCAACCGGCCGGCAGGTCTGCAGCAAGGCCACCAGGACGAATGAAGTTATGGTTCATGCGCAGGCCCGTTACTTTTTGGAAAAAACGCAACACTTCTTCACGTTCACGCCAACCATAAATCATCATGGAAACGGCGCCCATGTCCATTCCGTTTGTGGCCATGAACAGAAGATGGCTACTCATGCGATTGAGTTCAGATAACAACATGCGCATCCATGTAGCACGTTCTGGAATATCGCCATCAATTCCCAAAAGTTTTTCCACTGCAAGGGAGAACACCAACTCATTATTCAATGGTGAGACATAGTCCATACGAGTGACGTTGGTGCCACCTTGCATGTAGCTGAGTTCTTCAGCCTGCTTTTCCATCCCTGTGTGCAGATAGCCAATGATGGGTTTACAGCGCAATACCTTTTCACCTTGTAGTTCAAGCATCAAGCGCAAAACACCATGGGTGCTCGGGTGCTGAGGACCCATGTTAATAATCATGGTTTGTTCTTCGTCATTTTCAACAGGGCTACTGGTGAGCTCTGAAGCTTCCTTTTCGCTCATGCGTAATACTGAACCAACTTCACGAAGAACTTCTTTTGCCGTGAGCTCACTACGTGAACGCATTTCTTGTGGGCCTTCGCCCGTTGCTGCCGGTGTTCCAGCAATGAGATCGCTCGTCATGATGGAGCACCTTTAAATTGCACAGGAATTCGACCAACTGAAAAATCTTTACGCAGTGGATGTCCTTCCCAGTCTTCAGGCATCAAAATGCGTGATGGGTCGGGGTGTCCTTCGAACTCGATACCAAACATGTCGAATACTTCTCGTTCCATCGCTTCAGTTCCTGGGAACAAGTCGAATGCTGTAGGCAATGTTGCTTCACCTTCAGCAATTTGAACGCGCAAGCGTAAACGTTCACGCCTTTCTAATGAGATGAGATTAAGAACGATTTCAAAACGTTCGCCGCTGATATCTGATGGCAGCTGACGATTTGTGGATGCATAGATGAGAAAATCGACAGCAGTGAGGTCGGTGCACATAGTGAAAGAGTCATCAATGGCTTTCTTCAATGTTGCAATATAATTTCCACGCGATGCATGAATTACTTTTTCGCCACGCGAGTAGGTGACAACGCACCCATACAACTGCTCTGCAGGTGCAGGGGAATCTACAACTGCATCACTCATGGTTTAACGCGCTCCAAGAACAATGGGCGTTATTGTCGTGCCCGCTGCAATTTCGGTGATGTGCACATTTGCACCGGCACCAGATGCTGCGCGACGACGCATAATTTCGCCATCTTCAATGAGTTGATGCAACGTTTCAATTGCGTGAATGAGAGTTTCCGGTGTTGGCGGGCACCCTGGCGCGTACACATCGACAGGAACGATTTGGTCGACGCCTTGCACGATGGCGTAATTATTGAACATGCCACCTGTTGATGCGCACACACCCATGGAAATGACCCATTTTGGTTCCATCATTTGGTCGTATACCTGACGCATAACAGGAGCCATTTTTTGACTCACGCGTCCAGCCACAATCATGATGTCGGCTTGACGTGGGGAAGCACGAAACACTTCCATCCCAAATCGAGCAAGGTCATAGTGCGCCGCACCCGTTCCCATCATTTCAATTGCGCAGCATGCAAGACCAAATGTTGCTGCCCACGAAGAACGTGAACGAGACCATTTAACAAGATCTTCAATGCGGCCAGTGAGGAAGTTATGTTCAAGTCCACCTAAGCCATCGTCAAGAACGTCACGTACTAATGCCATTATGCTGCGATCTCCGTTTCGCGACCATCGCTACCTACGCGACGAATAGTTGAGGTGACCGTGCGACTTGACGAGACAACATCGGTGAGATCTTCATCGACGCGACGCCCGCTCTTCAGTGGGCCCCAGTCGAGAGCTCCCCGTGCAACTACGTACACGAAAGTCACAAAGAAAATGGAACTGAATGTGAGCATCTCAAAAAATCCGTACGAACCAAGAAATTCCCTATCGACTGCGTATGGATAGACGAAAATAATTTCAATATCGAACATGATGAAGAGCATTGCAACAATATAAAAAGACACTGGGAAACGCTGCGGATTGTCACGACTCGGCACGATGCCACATTCATATGGTGCTTCTTTGGCCGCATTGCCTCTATTCGGCGCAAGTAAACGTGACGCCACCAAGCTGAGAACCCCAAATAGAGTTGCCAATATTGTTAATGCGAGTATCGGAAGATACTGCCCCATGGTTTAAACCTTCGCCGAGTTCAACTCACCCGTTGCATTCGCCAAAACAAAACGGTCTCGACGATGTAACAACAAGCACAAAATGCCAAAAATGAGAGATGAACCTAAGGTTATGAAAATTGCTGGCTGACGCTTTGTACCAAGATCGCGAATCATGAGCAAATAGCGATGCGGCTGAGATGAATCGATGACAGGCTTCGCAGGTGCACGAGCAGGCTCAGCACGCTGCGGCAACAGTGGCGCAAGTTCTACAAGTGCATAGCGAGGTGCATGCCTAAATGCGAGGAAGTCGAGCGATTCATTAATTTTTGGCGATCGTTCTCCACCGCGGTCGTAAACCGACAAAGTGACATATTCGCCAGCAGCAAATTCCTTTGCCTTATTTTGAATAATGTCGTCTGCAGATGCGGCTGCTTGCCCCCGGCGTGGGTCGGCATCGTCGAGTCGAACCCATTGTTCTGCTTCAAGTTGCTTCTTGACAGTTGCTGCCACTTCCGCTGGCGATGCACCTGCAGCAATTTTGATGGGAACGTCGATGACTTCAGCACTACTCAATAAAGTGCCATCTCGAATGATGGATATTGGAGTAGCTGGTTTCCATGTTGGTTCACGACCTTTTAAGCCAATGCCATAAACCGTCCACACCGCGCCCATCATTGCCATCCAACCAAAAATCGCTGCAACTGAAATGAGAAAGCCTAAACGAGCACCTAAGTTTGTGCCGATAACAAGGTAGGTACCTCCGCACAATGTAAGGAACATACAGAGCACCACGATGATGCCGCGAATTTCTGGATCCCAACTGACAGCAAACAAAACGGAAAGCATCAGAGGCTCCTCACATATTCCACGATGGACTTAATTTGCTCATCGCTGTAGATGCCACCAAAACCAGGCATGCGTCCCCCGCCTTGACCTTGCTCACCATATTTCTTTCCGTACTCTGACCCGCCCTTAATAAAGGTGATCATGTCATCTTGACTTGGGAATTGGCGAACGCTCGATCCGCCGGTGAGGTTAGGGCCGAATGCTCCACCACCGGTGACTTGTGGGTCTCCGTACGACCAGCCCTTGGTATGGCAACGAGCGCATGCATATGCACCACCATTGAGATCGAGATTGAAGAGCGCTTCCCCAACAGATTTGTATGCGCCGCTTTTCACCAAGCGCACAGCTTCAGCCTGAAATTCGTTTTGTGCCGTTCCCGGCATTTTTCCGCCAATGCAAGTACGCGCATCGTCATTCGGGTTATCGCAATTTTCGCGAGGCACCTGAATAGTGCGGAGATAAACAATGAGGTTGTCGATTTGCTGTTCATTCATTGGGCCACCGCCCACAAGGCCCCACGGCGACATTGGAGAAAACGGACGACCGTACTCCAAAATAAAACGCACCTCAGCCTCGCTGAACCGGTGGTATACGTTATTTATTGCAGGCGCTTTCCAGGTAACCGACTTCACTTCTCCAGTTTTCACGTCGGTAATGGCAAATGGAGCACTGCCGCCGATTCCCTTCATTCCGCCGTGGCAACCTGCACAGTTAAAGCCACCTTCGGCTGTTGGTGCAAAAAGTTTCGAACCCCAACTTGCGAATCGCCTGTCGAATCCTCGAGTCGCGCCTTCTTGACGACCAGGTTCAAGCACCCAATACAAAGGAAGCGACACGGTGATAATGGCAAGAAAAGCTAAACCTAAAAGTTGAGTTCGCTCAATTTTCTTGCCTTCAAGAACTTCATCGTCGTAGTAGACCTTACGGTTTGCGGCAAGTTCAATTTCTGAACCGAGTTCACGACGTGAACTGCGAATGTTGAAGAGCCCGTAGAGCACCCAGCCAATGAGCACAACGGCAAGGATGATCCATGCGATGTTTGTAGTTGTTGCTGCAATCATTATTAGTGACCTCCGCCAACACAGTGTGGGCCTTCTGCTTCTTGACCAGTGGTGTTAGTTCCAATAGGAGGGCCACCAAACACTGCACCAGTATCGATGACGAGAACGCCATTGTTCACTGCTACACCGAAGCGGTCCATACCACGAGGTGCAGGACCGCCTTTTTTCTCACCAACGCGGTTGTACTGCGACCCATGGCAGGGACACTCGAACCACTGTGAGCTCTTGCATTCAGGAACTCGACAACCAAGGTGCGGACACTTTTGGTAGAGAGCCACAACACCAGCTTCCATGCCTGCATAAACAGGAGCTTGATTGCCGTAAACAGGTGAAGCTTTCGAAAGTGCGTCTTTCGGATATTCAGTCACCCACGCACGCGCTTCTGAAAGATACAAGAAACCCTTGTTCCCGCGAATTGACTGGATGACGTCATCGATCTTGCCGACATTAATTTTTGAGCCGAAACCGCCAGAAGCGCCCTTCCACAAAAACCCAACGAGCGAAGCGCCGAATCCTGCGAGGCTTGTGCTGAGCAAGATGACCGTTGCGCGGTTGAAGAAACTGCGGCGAGTTTCGCCGAGTACTTCTGCATCGGGTGCAACCCACTGCTCAATTTCTGCCGGAGCAGGAATTACCAACTCGGTAGATGATGCGGTTGCCGCAGCTTCAAATGCTCGACCCGTTGCAACTGATGCCATTGCGCTTTTATCGCGCTTTTTTGTTTCGCGCGAGAGTGCGCCAGCGCCACGAACACCTGTTTTACGCGATGCCGTAACAAAAACTAAACCGCCAAAAACTGCAATTGCGACTAGAGCTATAGCAATGATGAGGGAAGTGCTCATGATGTGATCCTCACAACTCGAAGAAAATGCCGTCGCGCCATGGGAACGTGAAGTTGAACCCTGGACCTCGGAAGAACGAACCAATAATTACTAGCACCGCCCAGAACATGAGGTGGACTGTCATGATGCTGGTGATAAATTTGCGGTCTTCGGGTTTATTCGAAGGATTGCGATCTGTAAACGGCGTAAGTACCAAAATGATGAGCCCCATACCCGGCAGTGTTACACCAGCCACCATTGGGTGGAACATGGTGAGAAGTTCTTGAAGGCCCAAGAAGTACCAAGGTGCTTTCGATGGGTTAGGTGTTTGGTTGAAGTTTGCTGCTTGCAAAAGCGGAGCATTCACTACCCATGAGAAAATGAAGAGGAATGCGGTACAAGCAAGTGCTGCAACAAACTCAATTCCGAGCAAGTGCGGCCATGTGTGCACCTTGTCGATAGGCGCTGCTTTCACTTCTTGAATTGAGCCCGCCTTTACCACTGTCAACAAACGCTGAGTGTGACCTCCGGGACCGGTACCAACAGGCACACTGCCACCCACGGGTGCAGCAACCACGGCAGCTGCTTTTTCGGCAACAGCAACTCCACCTGCAGATGCTCCACCTGAGCGTGCGGCTTTGGTGCGCTCCAAAAGATGATCGGGAATACGCGAGTCACTTGGGCCACTGCTTGCGGACGAGGCAGCAGCATCTTCTGCAGTTTTTTCGCGAGCAGCTTGTGCACGCTTCAATAGATGTTCAGGAATCTCAGTCATAGTTCACCTACCTGTCACAACGGACCAGAAATACCGCCGTCTTTACGTACCCGCCAGAAGTGGATAGCCATAAAGATGACGATGACGAATGGAAGTAGCAATACGTGCAGTACGTACCAACGCAACAATGTTTCTGCGCCAATTTCCGTACCACCAAGCAGAACAAAGCGAACTTGTGAGCCCATAATTGGGGTGTAGCCCATCATGTTGGTACCCACCGCCACGGCCCAGAGGGCTAGCTGGTCCCACGGCAATAGATAGCCGGTGAAGGAAAGAAGAAGCGTAAGTGTTAACAACACCACACCAATGACCCAGTTGAATTCACGTGGTGCCTTGTAGGCACCGTGATAGAACACACGCGCCATATGCAAGAACGTGCTCAGAACCATGAGGTGCGCACCCCATCGATGCATGTTTCGCACTAGTAGACCAAATGTCACCGAGGTTTGCAGCGTCTGAATATCTTGCCAGGCGTTTGCAGTTGTGGGTCGGTAGAAGAACATCAAGAAGATGCCAGTGACTGTGAGCAAAATAAACAAGAAGAATGA
>JABMMV010000204.1 GCA_013205145.1 bacterium | reverse complement strand
TGCCTTCATCGTCGAGCAAGAAGTTTGGCTTCAAACGACGCTCTTCAACAATGCTCTCTACAAAATCTTCAAGGTCTTGGCGAGCCATGAGGCCTTTTTGCTCGTAGTCGCGGCCACCAATGCCGCCCATCATGTATTTGTACCAGTAGTAAAACTTGTCGCGGGCTTCATCGGGGAAGCCGAGCACCTGGCATACCACGCGAATAGGGAACTCATTAGCAAATGCTTTGCCCAGCTCCATGGTGTACTTGCCTGTTGCTGGGTCGTACTCGGTCATTCCCGATTCGGGGTTAAACCACTCGTCAATCATTTCGTTGGCAAGTTTGCAAATTGCGCCAATGCGTTTGGTAAGAGCAGCGCCAACCAAGTGGCGACCATAGAGGTTGCGACGGCGACTGTGCTCAATACCGCTGAGCTCGAGTTGTGTGTTTCCCAATACGTGGTTCGAGCTGCCTTTAGGAATGGTGTTGTAACCAAGGCCATCGAAATAGCACTCAGCAATATCGTTATAGCGCGTGACGAAATAGCAGTTGTGTAATTTGTCGTGATACACGGGGTAGTGGTCGCGCAAGATGCGGTAGTACGGATAAGGGTTTCGTTGAAATTCACGCGAGTCGAAAATACGCGGGTCAAAAAGCGGAACACCTTGTGCGTCGCTGCCCATGTCGTACGCAGTTCCCAATGGCATGAGTGGAAACTCAAAGGTCTGAGTTGACGCAATGTCGGCGCCAACTTCATAGGTGGTGGCAATTGTTTTGTGGAGTTCTTCTATAAGTGACATGGAGAGTCCTTTAGTTTCGTGAACACATGGCCAAACCTCTTGGCGTATTGGAACTATACGTCGGCTGAACAATGCTTCTTCTAGGCGGACTATGGTCGGGCTTATGAACGCATCATTAAAAGGACGCCGGGCACTTGTGACCGGGGCAGCAGATGGACTCGGAAAAGCATTCGCACTGGCTTTGGCTCATGCCGGAGCCGATGTAGCGGTGTGCGATATCAGTAGTTCGGTCAGTGCCGTTGCCGACGAGTTAAAAGCTATTGGCGTGAAGGCCTATAGCGCAGTTGCCGACGTTGCTAATGAGAAGCAAATCAAAAAGTTTGTAGACGATGCAGCAATAGCGCTGGGCGGTCTCGACTTGGTCATCAGCAATGCGGGTGTTGTGCGCATAACAGTGCCAACAAAAGATTCATGGGAGAAAACAGTTGACGACTTCGATGCAGTTGTTGGTGTGAACTATCGCGGCGTGTACCTCACTGGTCGTGCGGCAATTCCGTATCTCATTAAACAAGGTGGCGATCTCATTAACATCACTACCGATCACATTCATAACTGCGGATATCCAGAAGTGGCTCACGACCACACCGACGATTGCAAATGGAAAGACATGCAACGTTCGCCAGTTGGTGGTAACGGGTTCGATGTGTACGACTCATCGAAGTGGGCAATTAAAGGTCTCACCAATACGTGGGCACGCGGTCTTGCCGAGCATGGCGTGCGTGTGAACTCATTTGGTATGGGTGCTACTGCCACTCCAATGTATTTAGGTTTTGTCGGCGACAAACCAACTCCCGCCGGAACAATGATGCCTGGCGATGTAGCAGCAGTTGTTGTGGAATTGGTGAACGAAGGTCTACAGGGGCGCACCGGTGACTGCATTCAGGTATGGGCTGGTCACCCCACCTTTTTGCGACCCGTTGGCCTTGAAGGGCGCCTCACTGCTCGTGACATTGGTAGGTAGTGGTGTCGCAGAAAACCTTTCCACACGAAAACTTGGAACTCATCAAGAGCGCAGCAACGAAACTCAGCCCGTGGGCGCATCTTGCAACAGTAGGTAAAGACAATCGACCCGATGTAGTTCCTGTGCATCCGTGCTGGGAAGGCGATGTGCTGTGGGTGCTTGTCGGCAATACGTCGGTGAAGTCAAAAAATATTGCCCACAACAATCATGTGGCATTTCACTGGCAGGTAACGGAAAGCGGCGACGGCGTAGAGGTGTGGGGAACCGCCACTGTGCACTCCGATGTGGAAACGAAAAAGCATCTATGGAATGGCGTTTTCGACTACGACCTCAACGCATTTGCGCCAGGTGGTCCAGAGAATTCCCCCGACACAGGTTTTATGCGTATTGAGCCGTATCGCGCCATTTACTTGCCGCAATACGGAATGGGCGGCCGCACCGAATGGCGCAAGGCATGACGCAAAGGCTTTCACAACTCAATAGATCTGTTGCTGGTAAAGCGGTCATTATTACTGGCGCTGCGAGCGGTATGGGTCGTGCGACCGCGCATCTCTTCGCCGACGAAGGCGCACGTGTGGTTGTAGCCGATTTGGGCGAAGATCGTGTATCAAAAGTAGTTGCAGAAATTGTCGCTGTGCACGGAAGTAAAAATGTTGTTGGTGTAGCGGCCGATGTTACGTCTGATGCCGATCGGCGCCGCGTGGTTGATGCCTGCTTGTCTGAATTTGGCGTGATAGATGTTTTGGTGAACAACGCTGGTATCAGTGTGGGTTCTTCGGTGTTTGCGCAAGACGATGAATTTTTAACAGCGTGGGACAACACGTTTGCAGTGAATGTAAGTGCACAAGCACATTTCATTCGACTTGTGGTTCCACATATGCGCAGTGCAAATATTGCTGGTCGCATCATCAACATTGCTTCAACAGAGGCAATAGTGGCAACGCCTGGCTTGGCCGCATATACGGCCGCAAAACATGGAGTGGTGGGTCTGACCAAAAGTATGGCAACTGAACTGGGGCGCTATGGAATAACGGTAAATGCAGTGTGCCCTGGCCCCATTAACACCAACATGACTGCAGATATTCCCCGTGAAGCGAAGGAAAAATATGCGCATCGCAAGGTGCCCTTGAAGCGCTACGGAGAACCAGAAGAAGTGGCACACATGACTCTGAATTTGGCAATGCCTGCTTCGTCATTTGTGAATGGTGCTGTTGTGGTTGTTGACGGCGGCATGACTATTCAGCATTAGCAATGAGAAGAGCTACACCATATTTGTTGTCTGTCTTGCTGGTCGTTGCCGTGCTGTTATCGTCGGTGGCGGTGTGGGCAAATAAGCAAGTAACGAACACCGACTACTTCGTTAAAACCGTGGCCCCGCTTGCCGATGACCCTGCTGTACAAGCGGAAGTGTCTGAAAGAATGACGCAAACC
>JABMMV010000203.1 GCA_013205145.1 bacterium | reverse complement strand
GGCGCAATAACGTCCATCACTGCTTCACAAATTTCAATAGCAAATTCGGGCTCGGTGAGCGTAAAGCTTTCTGGTGAATACTCGTAGCGCACGTTCGTGCCAGCAAGCTGTGGTTCCAATTGCTTGCACAGTTTTGCCGCATTCACTGCAATGTCGACAATGCCTTCTTTTTCCAAACCAAAAACAACTTTACGCTGCAGTGGGTTAGTGGAGTTATAAAAGTGGACAATGGCATTTTTTGCACCAGCTAAACATTCATACGTGCGCTCAATGAGTTCGGCACGGCTTTGCACCAACACCTGAATGGTCACATCGTCGGGAATGAGATCTTCCTCAATCAAAATGCGCACGAAGTCGAAGTCGGGTTGGCTGGCCGAAGGGAAACCCACTTCAATTTCTTTGAACCCCATATTGACGAGCGCAATAAACATGCGCCTCTTGCGCTCAGAGTCCATTGGGTCAATAAGTGCCTGGTTGCCGTCGCGCAAGTCGACCGAGCACCACAACGGCGCTTTGGTTAGAGTGACGTTTGGCCATGTGCGATCGGCAAGCACCACGGGCACGAAGGGCTTATAGCGATCAAACGCCATTTTTTTCGGAGTCACATTTTGTGGAGGCATTGCGGTTCTTTCTCAATCAGGTCATTCGGGTGGAGAAACAAAAAATCCCCCTGACCTTGCGGGCAGGAGGATCGGCAACAGCGATATGCGGCTGTTGCCGTTAAGTAAGTAGGAGGTTCAATGCGGAGATCACTTCGGTCAGGCTACCGCAGTTTCGTTAAACAAGGAAGTTGCAAAACTGCCATGGGTCGCTGTGGTCGAGGCGGGCACCTTCGTCGCTCACCCCAGGAAACACAGGCACTCGGGTACTGAGTGGGTCCCAGTCAATAGGCCCCGAGAACATGGTGCCCAGGTACGGGCGAGCCGTTGCCAGCAAGGTTTCCCACGGCAGGTCGTCGGGCACGCACACCCCACGCTCGGGCTCGTCGAACATCCACACAATGGCCGACATCACACTTGAAGCCACTTGCAACGTGGTGGCACTTTGCCCGGGCAATATGGCACGCGCTTCGTCGATGCTCAATTGCGAACCTGTCCACCAGCTCTTGTAGTCGTGGCCCATGAGCAACACACCAAGTTCGTCGCGACCCGAATGAATTTCGTTGTTCATAATGCGCTGCTTGGGTTGCATCTCCCAGTTGTGCCAACGCAACTCATGCACACTCGCAATTGCTGCATCGGTAGGGCAGTACGCATAGTGAACTGTGGGGCGATAAATAGCCGTACCACTGTCGTCGTACACACTTAAGTGTTCACACATGGTGTACGCCTCGCCATGGCGAATGACCATGCCGTGAATTTCGCCAGAGGGAACAGTAGAACGCACCCACGTTTCCATTCCGGGTTGTGCAATACAAATTTGATTCCGCGGGCCATCTGTCGTGTGCGCGTATCCGTTCTTCGGAAGCGTGCGCTCATGTGTGCCCCAACCCAGTTCTGCGGGAGCAATGCCTTCTTCGTAAAAACCTTCCACCGACCACGTGTTCACAAATTCATTGGGCTCTTTTGGCTGCGCACTAATTTGTGTATCGCGTTCTGAAATATGAATGACCTTGGTGCCCGTGAGCATTGCCAACATATTGAACTTGTCATTGGCAAGCGCATCTTCCAAGCCAGCCTTGCGATCGCCCGCAATGCCATCGCTCAAAATCTTCATAGACAGTTCACGCAGTGCCAACTTCACAAAATGGCTCACCATTCCAGGGTTCGCACCGTGTTCCAGTACTGCAGTAGGGCCACTATTGCCGCCCCATTCGCGAATCATGCGGGCAAGTTCCTGGTGGCGCACATACAACGTGCGGTCGAGTGGGTGAGTAGAGGCCATGTCTTCGTATGGGTTCCACACTTCAACCGACGTATTCAAATAACGCACATTGTTGTTGTGGCACCACGTGAGAATGGTGGTCGCCTCAATGTTCCACGCAAGGTCAATGAGCATGTCGCCAGAGCCAACATGAGCAGCAAGCACGTCACTCAAATTCTCTGGCGTAATTTTCAATTCTTTATACGTCACACCAGCTTGCAACTCATTGGCAATACGGTGGCGGTTGTCGACAAAGTCGAGAATGGTGATGCTGCTCGCGGGCACTTTTACATCGCGCAACAACAATGGCAATACGGCCTGTGTGACGGAACCACAGCCAAGAAACAGAATTCGAGATGGTCGGCTCATTGAAAAGCCTCCTTTACATCGCAGAACAGCGTTGTAAAGGTAACGACTAGAAACCCCTACGCCACTTTTCCCCTCAAGATTTCACTTTTGTCACAGCAGAAGTGAGTGATTGCAGCCCTTTTTGAGGCGCGCGACAAGTACCCTGAGGCAACATGTCCCCACCAGTTTCCACGCCCACCGCATTTGCCGCTCTCGGTGTGCCAGCCGATATCGATGCCGGTCTTGCCGCCGCCGGCTTTTCTGCACCCTTCGCCATTCAAACCGAGGCCATCCCCGTTGCCATGCAAGGCCACGACGTGTGCGGCCGCGCTCGCACTGGTAGTGGCAAAACTCTTGCCTTTGGTGTTCCTGCTCTTGCACGTATGAACAAAAACGCTGCACCTCGTTTTCCTCACGGTCTTGTGCTTGTGCCTACACGTGAACTTGCCTTGCAAGTCGCCGAAGTTCTTGAGCCCATTGCCAAAGCCTGCAACATGCGAGTTCTCGCTGTATACGGCGGCGCCTCGCGCGACAAGCAAATTGAAGAACTCGAAAAAGGCGTTGAACTCATTGTTGCAACACCACTTCGCCTCATTGACCTCATGAAGGCCAACGAAGTAAGCCTCGACAAAATTTCTGTTGCCATTCTCGACGAAGCCGACCGCATGGCCGACGATGGTTTCACCCCGCAAGTTGAATGGGTACTGCGTCACGTCACCGGCGAACACCAAACCATGTTGTTCTCGGCAACGCTCGACGGCCAAGTGGGTCACCTCGTTAGCCGTTACCTCAAAAACCCCGTTGAAGTTTCTGTCGACAGCGCCACCGACACCGTGGGCACCATGCGTCACCTCTTTCTTGCGGTGCACAAACTCGACAAAGACCGCTTAATTGCCGCCATGGCTGCTGGCTCTGGCCAAACAGTGGTGTTCTGCGATACCAAGCGCCAGTGCGACCGTGTAGAACGCGCATTGCTCGACCTGGGTGCTAACGCCGCTGCCATTCACGGAGACCTTGCACAAACATCACGTGAAAAAGCATTGAAGCGTTTTGAAAAAGGCGAAATTAGCATTCTCGTTGCAACCGACGTTGCAGCTCGTGGAGACATCATTTGAGCACCCGTTGCTTGGGAAAGGCCGTAAGTCACGAGCTGTGCGGGGAGATGATGTGGGAACAGGAGTACATCGACTTTTGCCGGACAGCGAAGGCCCGGAACTCGTTTGTTGCCGCATCGATCGAGTCGAGACTTAGATTTCGCAATTCTCCCGCTCGAGCTTGGGTAATCGTCACCGTAG
>JABMMV010000202.1 GCA_013205145.1 bacterium | reverse complement strand
TGCCTTTCCAACGTGCGCTCATTACAGGTGCATCAGCAGGTATTGGCGAAGAGTTTGTTCATCAACTCAGTCGTGCTGGTATTCCTTGCGTTCTCGTTGCGCGTCGCGGTGATCGGTTAGAGCAACTCGCCGCAAAGTACGGCACTTGTGAAGTGCTCGTTGCCGACCTTCTCACTGCAGAGGGCATTGCACGCGTTGCGCAACGCTTAGCGTCGCCGACTCTTCCTGTTGACCTTTTAGTGAACAACGCCGGCTTCGGGTCGTCAGGAACTTTTCTCAATGTTCCCGTCGAGAACTCCATTGGCCAGATCGACTTGAACGTTCGTGCGGTAGTGGAACTCTCGCATGCTGCGGCACAGGCATTTCAAGAGCGCCGACGTGGGTATTTACTCAACGTGTCGAGCGTGGCAAGTTTCCAATCGGGCCCGGGTATGGCTGTGTATTCGGCAACAAAAGCTTTCGTCACAAGTTTCTCAGAAGCCCTTCATGAAGAACTGCGAAAGACCCCTGTTCGTGTGAGTGCACTGTGCCCTGGTTTTGTGCGCACAGAATTTCAAGAGGTTGCACAATCGGGTGCAGAGATGGATGCCATTCCCAAGTTCTTATGGCTTGATGTTGTCAATGTTGTGTCTGAAGCATTAGCTGGAATGGCTAAAGGAAAAGCTCTCATTGTTCCGGGCAAGCAATAC
The DNA here is from genome assembly GCA_013205145.1 of bacterium. Classification (GTDB taxonomy): domain Bacteria; phylum Actinomycetota; class Acidimicrobiia; order Acidimicrobiales; family Ilumatobacteraceae; genus F1-20-MAGs119. The sequence goes on along the minus strand of JABMMV010000202.1, from coordinate 19,175 downwards.
AAGAGCATGCTGATGTGGGTACGACTCATTCCGCGTGTTGTAATGCGTCGCGTTTCTGCAAAAATTGTTGGAATTTAAATCTCGACGCGTGAGCCAACTTCAAATACACGCTCTGTAGGCAAGTTGAAAAAGCGGCTGGCACTGTCGGCGCCGCGATTCAAAAACACGAAGAGATGCTCTTGGAGAGGGTTCATGCCAGGTGCTTTGCCCGCAATGATGGATTCATGGCCAAGGAAATAGGTGACGTCGTCTGGGTCGTACTCAAGACCAGGGTGAATAATTGCCGCAAGTACCTTCGGAACATCGGGGTCTTCCATAAAGCCAAAGGACACCGCTACTTGGAAAACTCCAGGGGCAACTTTCTTCACTTCTGCACGTTGCTCGGCTGATACGCGAGGTTCATCGGCGGTATCAACAGCAACAATAAGAGTTGTGTTGTGCAGTACCTTGTTGTGCCTCAAGTTGTTCACAAGAGCAGGGGGAGCCTTGCCCAGGTCTTTAAACATAAACACGGCTGTTCCTGTTACTCGTTTGATGTTGTCGGCTTCATCGAGTACTTCTTCGATGGGTCGTTCTCCGCGGTGAATACGTGCAGCAACCAAAATGCGACCACGTCGCCACGTTTGCATTTGCACCATCAAGATGGCGCCCACTGCAAGTGCAAACCAACCGCCATGAGGAATCTTTAACGCGTTCGCACCAAGAAAACCCAATTCAATGAGAAGCAGTGGCACGCAAATAATGTATGCACGCAGGCGACTCCAGTTCCAACGATCGGTAATGACACGGAAAAAGATGAGCGTTGTAATGGCCATGGTCATGGTGACAGCAATTCCGTAAGCAGCAGCGAGGTTCGATGCTGTGTGGAACCCGAGAACAAGACCGATGCACGCAACCATCAGAGCCCAGTTCACGAGTGGAACATAAATTTGTCCGGAATGACTTGACGACGTGTGGCGAATTTGAATGCGTGGAAGATAGTCAAGTTGCACAGCTTGCGCAGTGAGAGAGAACACTCCCGAGATGAGTGCCTGTGAGGCAATGACCGTTGCGCAGGTCGCAAGTAAGACGAGGGGTAGCAGCAGCGGCTCTGGCGCCATGCGGAAAAAGACACTTTCAATTTCTTCAGGGTGGCGCAAGAGAAATGCGCCTTGTCCCCAGTAGTTCAACAAGAGCGCAGGCAGCACGATGGCATACCAACCAATGGTGATTGGCCTGCGGCCGAAGTGGCCCATGTCTGCGTAAAGGGCTTCGCCACCGGTGACCACTAAGAAGATGGATCCGAGAGACAAAAATGCACGACCAGTTTCGTGAGTGAAGTATTGCACTGCGTAGTACGGGTTCACCGAAGCAATAATGCCGGGCTCCGACCATATCTTTGACAAGCCCAAAACGGCAAGAGTGATGAACCAAATAATCATGATGGGGCCAAACACTTTGCCTACTGCGCCAGTGCCGCGACTCTGTACAAAAAAGAGACCCAGCAAAATAACAACTGCAATGGGTATCACCCAGCTATCGAAAGATGACGACACTTCACCGAGGCCCTCGACGGCACTCAATACCGAAATAGCTGGCGTAATAATGCCGTCGCCGTAGAGCAATGCAGTACCAAAAACACCAAGACCTACAAGCAACCCGGCCTTTGCCGTCGTTGAACCACGCTTTGGCATAACCAAGGCAGTGAGAGCCAAAATGCCACCTTCACCGCGGTTATCGGCGCGCATTACTAAGAAGAGGTACTTCACGGAAATGATGATGACAAGTGCCCAAAAGGCAAGCGAGCACACGCCATACACGTTGATGTTGTCAACAAGCATGGTGTGCGACTTCTCGGTAAAGGTTTCCTTGAGGGCGTATAGCGGGCTGGTGCCGATATCGCCGTAAACAACGCCGATCGCTCCGAGGGCAAGCATTCCTGTACCAGCTTTGGAATGCCCATGCTCTTCATGCGCATCGTCGTTGTGGTGAGTATGCGATGCCGCCTTGGCAGCATTTTCTGCTGCGAGGCGTTTGGCAAAGTCAACTGACTCTGGCCCTGCTGTTTGGTCTGAACCCACGGAGATTTACTTTCTTATTGAGTGATTGTTGTAGCCGATGAGCGCCAATATTTAGGCGTAATCAACTGAAGCGTATGTTGCAAGCTTGTCGAGGCGATGCTGGGCATCAATGAGTCGCACGGTTCCCGACAATGAGCGCATGACCAAACTTTGTGTACGTGCGCCGCGATGGTCGAAACGCACACCGCGCAGCAATTCGCCGTCGGTCACGCCAGTTGCTGCGAAAAAGCAGTTGTCACCTTTCACGAGGTCTTCTGAGGTGAGCACTTTGGAAAGGTCGTAACCAGCGGCAATTGCCGATTGACGCTCTTCTTCATCGCGTGGCCACAGGCGACCCTGAATTTCTCCACCCATGCACTTGAGAGCTGCGGCCGACACCACGCCTTCTGGTGTGCCACCAATGCCAATGAGAATATCGACGCCCGCATCGGGCCACGACGTAGCAATGGCACCAAAAATGTCGCCGTCACTGATGAGTTTGATGCGCGCACCGGTGGAGCGCACTTCTTCAATCAGTTCTTTATGGCGCGGGCGATCAAGAATCATCACCGTGAGGTCGCGTACCGATTCTCCTTTTGCTTTGGCAACCCATTTGATGTTTTGGGTAGCGGAAGCCGTGATATCGATGTGCCCAACAGCTTGTGGGCCCACCACAATTTTTTCCATATACATACATGGGCCTGGGTCGAACATGGTGTCGCGCTCGGAAACGGCAATCACCGAGAGGGCATTGCCCATACCAAGAGAAGTGAGCATGGTGCCATCGATGGGGTCAACGGCAACGTCGGTACGGGGCTGAGTGCCGTCGCCTACGCTCTCTCCGTTGAAGAGCATTGGTGCTTCATCTTTTTCACCTTCACCAATAACAACAATGCCGTCCATAGGAACGGTGGTGAGTACGGTGCGCATGGCATCGACGGCGGCAGCATCGGCCCCGTTTTTGTCGCCACGGCCCACCCAACGTGCTGCCGCGAGGGCTGCAGATTCGGTGACTCTGACGAGTTCCATAGCGAGGTTGCGTTCTGGCTTTTGGGGGCGTCGTTCGTTCATCACCCCCTACCGTAGTGCCGGCGATACCCTCGGGCTAATGCCCGTGAAAATTCCTGCCGTTCCCCTTGAGCGCTGTCTTGATTCCCGAGACCTGTCAGAGCCTCAGGTCAGCCCCAAGGGCGATGTGTTGGTGTTTGGGGCAAGCAGGCAGGGAATAGGCGAACTGCGCACTCATCACGTGCCTGGGGGCACTGAAGAGCAGTGGCAACTTGAGCCAGCACCCAGCGTGACACGTGGTTTTGGAGGTGGATGTTTCCAGTGGCTGCCCGATGCCAGCGGCATTGTGTACGCAGCAAAAACAGGAGGGCTTTGGGAAGCTACTCGTGGTGTAACCAGCGCATGTCGCATCGACACGCAAGCACCCGTTGATGCCTCGCGCTTCGGGGTTGCCGTCTCGCCCAATGGCGAATGGGTGGCATGCGTGCAGAACTTGTGCGAGCTCGTTGTGGTACATCGCGCAACTGGCGAAGAGCATGTCATTGTGCAACCACATGCCTTTGTATTCGACCCCGTGTGGAACGGCGACGAGTTGTATTGGCAGGCATGGTCGCAGCCGCACATGCCATGGGATGAATCGGAAATTTGGTCTGCGCACATTGCGAAGCGCGAAGCACATGTGGTGTTGCATCGCCCCGGCGTGTCATTTCAACAGTTGCAATTTTCTGCACAAAGTGAAATGGGCCTATTGAGTGACATCAACGGATGGCTCCAGCCGTATCGAGTTGTTGCTGGTGAATTGGTGGCACTTCTGCCCGCAGGAGAGCAAATGGAATGTGGCAACCCGCAATGGGGAATGGGTGCACATACGTGGTGTTGGTCGCCCGACGGAACAGAAATTGCTGTTGCGCGCAACCTTGAAGGTTTTGGCGACCTCGTTGTAGTGCGTACGGCAACAGCTGAGATGCGTTCTATTGGGCGTGGCGTGCATGGCTCGTTGCAGTGGGGCAGTGCAGGCATTCTTGCTTTGCGCACGGGCGCGGTCACCCCAACGCAAGTAGTGCGTTACTCTCCAACAACTTTCGAGCGAGAAGTGTTAGCAACTAGTGAAGTAGACAGCAACGGCGGTGCGTGGTCGCAGTATGAGTTGGTGGAACCAACGCTAGGAAAAGTGGAGTGCGGCAACTACAGCATTCCGTATCGTTTGTATTCTCCCGCAGACAATCAGTCTGTTGAGCAACCACTCATTGTGTGGGTGCATGGCGGGCCAACCGATCAGTGGCAGGTCACCTTCATGGCACGTGTTGCGTATTGGGTAGGTCGTGGAGTGCGCGTGATGATTGTTGATCATCGCGGAACCTCGGGCCATGGGCGCAACTTTCAACAGTCGCTCAATGGTCATTGGGGCGAGTTCGATACTGCAGATCTCATTGCTGCAGTGCAACATGCACATCGCAACGGTTGGGCAACGCCCAAGAACACTTTTTTGATGGGCGGTTCTGCAGGTGGTTTTGCTGCGTTGAACGCCGCTGGTACTGCGCCCAATATTTGCGCAGGAGTCATTGCGTTGTATCCGGTTGTCGACCTTGCCGATTCTGCAGAGCATTCATGGCACTATGAGCAACATTCCATTGCCGTCTTGGTGGGTGATTCACCCGAGAATGAAACGCTATACGCGCAACGCTCACCGTTGAGCAAAGTAGAGACATTGGCACAGGTAAAAGTACTGCTTTTACATGGTGATCTCGACACTTCAGTACCAATGAATCACAGCGTGACTCTCGCCCAGGCTTTGCGTAAAGCCGGTGGAGAGGTTGCCTTGCACATCATGGAAGGTGAAGGACACGGCTTTCGCTTGCGCCACAATCAGATGCGCGAATACGAACTGATTGGTGAGTTCATCTTTACGTTGTAACGTGCAGTTATGTCTGAATGGAACCCACTTGACCCCGATGCCGAGAGTGTCCATTACGACCTGTCCAATTGGAGCATCGACCAGCGAGCATCAGTTGCAGAAATGTTTGCCGATGCCGAAATTCCACACGCTTGGGTGGGCGATGAAGTTGTTGTTCCGAGTGAACTCGAAGACGCCGCCGATGAAATGCTCGATGCTCTCGAACAAAAACTTGGTGTAGGTACCGAAGAAGGAAATTCCACACAGCGTGAATCGCGTCGTTTGCAATTGAATGAAGCAACCGACGAGGAAATTACCGAGTATGAACTTGACGATTGGTCAATGGGTGAGCGCTCGCGTCTCACAGAACTACTTGTAGCATCCGATATTCCGTATCGCTGGGAAGGTGCATTGCTCGTCACGCTCACTGAACTAGAAGATGCGGTCGACGACCTGCTTGACGCAGTAGAAGCTGGCGATGTCACCATTGTCGACTCTGCGCGCAACCCAGGTTCGGGGCAAGGAACCATTTCTGCTGGCGACTCCAGTGTCTCTGGTGAATCGCTCACGCAAATGTTTCTTGCAGCAGAACGTTTACAACGTGACCCACTCGATGCCAATGGTCTTGGCATCTTGGTGCGTGTTCTTGACGACATTGAGGGCGGGGGAGTTCCCTTTGGTGTACCCATTCCGGTGTGGCGTCAAGCGTCTGAAATGGCCGATCAACTTGCTGATGCACTTGTCGGCAACGACTTCCCCGATGAACAAGCAGCACAAGAAATTGCGCAACGATTGTTTGTCACGTTACGCCCTCACGTCTGAGTCGCAAGTAGCGTCAACATCCGATGATTCTCGCCGAATTAGAAATCTGGCACTCGCGGCCTATCACTCCTACTCGGCGCGTGTCGTTGGGCCATTTGGTGTTGCCCGCCGACCCAGCACCCGGTTTCGGTGGCATTTTGCTGGGTGCGGTCGTAGCACGACATTTGTTTGATGTTGATGAGGAGATGCACCCCGACATTCATCGCCTGACCTTGCAAGTAGAACGCGGCGAACACATCGTGCAACCGCGCTTACGTCATCGTTTCCAATCCGACCGCCATGGTCTTGCCATGAGCCGGCATCAACTCATCGCGGTGGAAGACACCGCAGAGTTCGTCTTTGCTGAGGGTGGTTCGCCACTGCAACAAGTGCTGGGTTCTATTTATGCACTCGAGCGGTTAAACGCAGAAACGCGGCGTGCGCTGGGGCCAATGATGCGCCGTGCAATGACCTGGCGTGGCCCATTTGGTGCGTCATTCATTTCGTATTTGGCAGGCAGCAACGCGTCGTCTATTACCGCAATTTCCGACCCGCGGGCGTGGGCTCTAGAAATTTTGTGCTTCCCACCTGGCACGGTGAAGCCAAATAAAAAAGAAGTCAGCTCACGCTTTCGAGAGATGTTGCGCAGTGTGCACCCAGACCATGGCGCAAGTGAACGCGATGCAAGTAGAGCCATTGCCGACCTCAGTGAAGCGCGGCGCATTTTGAGCCAACAGTCGTGAGTGGCGCAAAGGGGTTGGTGTTATTTCCCGGTGCAGGAAGCAGTGCAGACCATTCATCGCTCATTGCTATTGAAGAGTTAATGCAACCCGTCCCAGTTGCGCGCTTCGACTTTCCGTACCGCCGTGCAGGCAAGCGTGCCCCCGATCGCGCACCGGTGTTATTGAAGTGCGTGCGCGACGAGGTTCAGGCATTTGCCCGGCAATACGGTGTGCGTACGTCGTCACTTGTTATTGGCGGGCGTTCCATGGGTGGGCGTATGTGCTCGATGGCTGCCGCTGGCGATACCGGCACAGCAAAAAAGGGAGATCTACCAGTTTTTGGTGACCCGTTAAAAGTGCGTGGGCTCGTGCTGATTTCGTACCCCTTGCACCCACCAGCACACCCTGAAAAGTTGCGCATTGCGCACTTGTCGCGCATTTCAGTACCTGTTCTATTTGTGCATGGAACCAACGACCCATTTGGTTCACCTGCAGAATTAAAAAAGTACGTCAAAAAAATTCCGAGCGAAGTTTCACTGCACTTCATTGAAAAGAGCCGGCACGACCTCAAGGGAAAAGATGCAGAAATTGCCGAGGTTGTTCGTGAGTGGTGTCAAAACCTGCGCTAGTTGTTGCTAACGCTCAAAACGCACGTGTGCATCTTCTGGGTTTAGATCTTCGAGCTCTTTATGCGCTGTTTCAGGATAAAATTTCACAATTAAAAGTGACACCACAAGCGAAATGCTGGCAAAAGAAAGCATGACAGCGCCATAAGACCATCCGCTATCAACGAGCAAGCCTGCTCCTACGAGGCCGATGCTTCCTCCCAAAAGTGCAGCCACGGTAATGAGAAATGACGACGTTGCACGATTGCCTGTAGGAAAGAGTTCGCCGCGGTACACAGCAAGTGCAGGGTAGGCAATGGCGCCAACAATGCCGCCAGCGATAGCGCTCATCCACATGCCAACAGACGACAACATAAACGACAAACCAATGAGTGCTGAACCGAGCGGTATGCACAGTGCCGCAACCCGGCGCCGACCTCTGGCATCGGCAATTTTTCCACCAATGATGAGACCAAGCGCGCCTGGAGTAGCCGTAGAGAAAGTGAACAACGCAACCATGACCGCCGAGTAGTGGCGTACATCTTGAAGATAGCGATTCTGGAAAAGTGAAGCTGTCGCCACGAAGATATTGACGAGAAACGCCACCGCCCCCACCATCAAAAGTGTTCTCGGCGCGGTATAGCCCGTATTTCGCGACGTTTCGCGCCGAGAAACCCGTGGTTCGGTGCGATGAGCAATGAACCGAGGTGTTTCGGTGAGCCGGCGTCGCAAACTCACCGCAACAATGATCCATCCAAGAGCTAATACATAAACAAGTCGCCACGTAGATGTTCCGAGATCGGCAAGGGGAAGCGCAGCCACGGCGAAGCCGGCACCAAAGCCACTCGCGAGTGCAAGAACACTAATGCCATAAGCGCGCCCGTGCTTTGGCATCTCTTCAATCACAATGACAAGAACGGCAACGTCGAGTGCAAGACCCAAGGGTCGCGCAATGCTCTGTGTTGCAACGAGGGTGGCAAAGTTTGGCGCAAGTGCACCGAGCGAAGCAAGAACTGGGGTGATAAATGCAAGTGCCACCACAATGCGTTGGCGCCCGATGCGGTCGCCCAATACGGCAAGTGGAATAGCAAGAACAATGCCCAAGCGAACTATTGCAGCAGCAACACCTTGCTCAGTGGTCGTCACATCAAATTCGTCAGCGGCAAAGGCAACGGTCTGCGTAAAAAGTGTATTAATAAATGCAGCAACCATTGATGCGGCGGCGAGCATGGCAAGTACAAGAGTCTCGTGAGCGGTAAATGTTTGTGGCGGCGCCCACCACGGGCGACGATCTTCGTGGTGACGTTGTCTGATGTGGCGCGCAATGAGGGGTCGGAAAATCCAGCCGAACCACGGAATATCAAGAGACCATTCCGTGTGCTCTGTTGCATCAGCGTTTGTGTCGACAGGAACATCAACGCTTCGTTTGTACTCAACGCACGGCCCTGTTTTTTGTAAAAAAATATGGCGACCAGCCAACAATTCCTGTGGTTCTGCGGCCGGAGTTTCTTCCACCACAGTGCTGTAGGACTCGGTTAATTTTGGGAAATCCGCGCTGTTTCTGGCAATTTTGCGCTGGAATGAGTAGCGACGAGCCTGTGACTTGTGGGAAAAGTTCGGCGTGCGTTCCACGGCGGGAGCATACTGAGAGAGTGAAGTCAAACGGTGCACGCATCAAGGTGGCTCCCGGTGCGCCTTTGAGCGGCACTGTCCACGTACCTGGGGCCAAAAACTCGGTTCTGAAGCTCATGGCCGCTTGCCTCATGGCCGATGGCAACTTTGTGTTGTCGAATGTGCCCGATATTGAAGACGTTGCCACCATGGGCGAATTGTTGTCGGCTATCGGTCTCGTCATCGAGCATCGTCGCGACACCAAAGAGTTACACATTGCAAACAACGGCAATTTGCAGCTCTTTGCCCCATATGAACTTGTTGAACGCATTCGTGCAAGTGTCAACGTGCTGGGCCCGCTGCTTGGCAGGTTTGGGGAAGTACGTATTGCGCTTCCTGGTGGAGACGACTTCGGTTCGCGCCCCATCGACATGCACTTGCGTGGCCTCACCGAACTGGGTGCGCAATTTGAAATGCGCCACGGCGATATTTATGCGCGCGCAGAACGTTTGCATGGCACCAACATCACACTCGATTTTCCTAGCGTTGGAGCAACAGAAAATCTTCTGACTGCTGCAGTGTTTGCCAAAGGTTCTACATCAATAGAAAACGCTGCACGTGAACCAGAAATTGGCGACTTGTGCAACATGTTGGTGGCAATGGGCGCCGACATTCAAGGTATTGGCAGTTCCACACTTGTTGTACATGGCGTTGAGCGCAATACATTACGCGCAGTGCACCACACGGTGGTGGCCGATCGCGTGCAAGCCGCAACATACATTGCAGCAACTGCAATTACTGGTGGTGAAGTAATGGTGCACGGTGCCATTGCAGGCCATATGGAAATGCTGCTCACGCGTTTCACCGACATGGGCGTTGTTCTTGTGGAACAACACGACGGCATTTTGGTCATTGGCCCTGAGCGACTGAAAAGCATCGACGTGGTCACGCTTCCGTACCCAGGAATTGCAACCGACTACAAGCCGCTCGTTGTTGCCATGTTGTCGGTGGCCGACGGTGTAGGAATCGTTACGGAAAATTTGTACCCCGGCCGATTCCGTTATGTTGATGAGCTGCAGCGCTTAGGCGCCAACATCCGCACCGACGGCCATCACGCAGTGGTGCGTGGTGAATTGAAACTGTCGGGTGCACCAGTACGTGCTCCCGATATTCGTGCAGGTGCTGCGTTGGTTGTTGCGGGGCTCGTTGCTGATGGTGAAACCATTATTTCCGATGTGCACCACATTGACCGTGGTTACGACGACCTAGTGGGTCGACTCTGTACCCTCGGTGCCAACATCACTCGACTCTGAGGTTTTCTTGCCTGCTTGTCGAACACGCTGAGATGCAACACGCAGCAGCCATACCATCATGGCAATGGGCATCAGCACCCATAAAATCTCGTCCCAGCCACCTTGATGGGCAAGAACAGTGCAAATGAAGCTGAACATGACAAACAACCATGCCACTTCTCGGTATAAATCGGCAACTCGCGCTTGTTCCTGATTAGATGGAACCGTGACAATTACAACAACTGCCCCAGGCTCCATGCGCCAACAGGTTGAAGAGACCATCGAGGTCATTAGGCCCGCTCTTCAAGCCGATGGTGGCGACATGGTTTTGCGTGAAGTGAATGAAGAGACCGGCGTTGTGACGGTCACTTTGGTGGGTGCATGTGGCACCTGTCCAGCATCTACGCAAACCTTGAAGGCTGGAATTGAACGCATCATGCGCGACCGTGTTGACGGCGTGACTGAAGTGATTGCAGTTGAGTAATGGCACTACGAAGTTCGGACCCTCAGGAATTATTTACTGCTGCATGTGCCGGTGACCGCGCATCACTCGCGCGGTTACTCTCACTCATTGAACGTGGCGGCGACCCAGCACGCGTTGTTGGCAGGTTGAGCTACCCCAAAAGTGGCCACTCGTACACAGTTGGTTTCACGGGTGCACCCGGTTCGGGCAAGAGCACACTCACCAGTGCAGTGATTGGTCACTTGCGCAAACAAGATCTGGAAGTTGCGGTCATTGCAATTGACCCTTCATCACCATTTACGGGTGGGGCCATTTTGGGCGACCGCGTGCGCATGCAAGACCACGCAACAGACCCAGGAGTTTTCATTCGCTCGATGGCCACGCGTGGTCACCTGGGTGGTTTGTCGCTCGCAACGCCAGAAGCCATTCGTCTGCTTGATGCTGTAGGTCGGAGTTGGGTCATTGTTGAAACAGTGGGTGTTGGCCAGGTAGAGGTAGAAATTGCCGGCAAGGCCGACACCACCGTGGTGGTGTTGAACCCAGGTTGGGGCGACTCGGTGCAGGCCAATAAAGCAGGCCTCATGGAAATTGCCGATGTTTTTGTAATCAACAAAGCCGACCGTAAGGGTGTTGAGGAAACGCGCCGCGATGTTGAACAAATGCTCGAACTATCCGACCTGTCTCACGATGCATGGCGCCCCACCATTGTTCCCACAGTGGGTTCCACGGGTGAGGGTGTTCCCGCACTGTGGGATGCCGTGTTGGCGCACCGTGCATATGCTGAAGCCTCGGGCCAATTGCGTGAACGTAGGGCCTTTCGCTTGCGTGAAGAACTGCGTGAAATTGTTGCTCGCCGCTTAGAACAAAAGGCTCGTGAACTGTGTGTGGGCGACGAATGGGAAACTCTGCAGGGCGAAGTGCTCAGTCGCACCACCGACCCTTGGGCTGCAGCCGACCAGATGTTGCGTGGCGTCGACGCCTAACGGCTACCGTCATAACGTGACCTCAAACAATCTTGTCCTGCTCGAGCGCCGCGCCGATGGTGTTGCCGTTATTACTTTGAACAACCCCAAGGTCAATGCGTTATCGCAAGCGGTCTTAGCCGAACTACGCGATATTGCACACGACCTCACCAACAACCGCCCCGGTGCTGTTGTGGTCACGGGTGGCGAGCGCATCTTTGCGGCTGGTGCAGACATCTCCGAATTTGGTGGGCCAAGTGAAGCGCGCCGCATTGGCCAAGGCTTTCACGATGCGTTAAATGCTGTTGCAGCAATACCTGCTTTCACTATTGCTGCAGTCAGTGGCTTTGCCCTTGGCGGCGGGTGTGAACTTGCTTTGTCGTGCGACTATCGCATTGGTGCACCAAAGGCCACGTTTGGGCAGCCAGAAATTCTCTTGGGCATCATTCCTGGTGGTGGTGGCACACAACGTCTGCCACGCCTTGTTGGCCCGAGCCGTGCAAAAGAAATAATGGTCACGGGTCGTCAGGTGCAGTCAGAAGAGGCACTACGTATTGGCTTACTCGATGAAATTGTTTCTGCAGAAGAACTGCACGTGCGTGCATTAGCGCTTGCGGCTCAAGTTGCAGCCGGGGCCACGGTTGCTGGTGCGCTCATTAAGCATGCCGTTGATGCAGGGTTGTCAATGTCGTTGTCTGACGGGTTGTCGCTAGAGAAGCAGTCTTTCGAAGATGTGTTTCATAGCAGTGATAGCCAAAGCGGTGTGAAGAGCTTCTTAGAAAACGGACCAGGTAAGGCCACTTTCGAAGGAAAGTAAATATGGATGCTCTCAATGAGCACGCCCATGAAGGTGTGAATTACGACGGCATAGTGGGCCCAGCCGTCGCTTTGGGCTTTGCCGTGTTCATCTTTGCTATTTCATTTGGCGTGTTGTGTGTGAACGCTGGCGGAAGTGTGCCAAAAGCAATGGCCATGTCGCTGTTGGTGTTCACTGGTGCTTCACAGTTTTCTGCAGTGAGTGTTATTGCTGCAGGCGGCACGGCCGCAAGTGCTGTTATTGGCGCATTGCTGCTGGGTTCGCGTAATGCCATTTACGGAGTTGCTGTTGCACCGTGGTTGCCGGGAAGCGTGAAGTACCGCGTGGCTGCAGCTCAGTTCACCATTGATGAAACAACGGGCATGACGCTGGTGCAAAACTCACCCGAGCGCAAGAGGCGTGCTTTTTGGGTAACGGCCGCAAGCATCTATGGCTTTTGGAATGTAGGAACACTCATTGGCGCGCTGGTGGGAAATAGTTTCGACACACAAAAATATGGTCTCGATGTGGCATTCCCTGCCGCGTTCGTTGCAATGGTCGCGCCATTGTTGTCAACACGTAAAGCTCAACTTGCAGGCATTGGTGGAGCAGTGGTGTGCTTAGCAACAACACCGTTTCTTCCCATTGGTGCGCCCATCGTGATATCGGCCGTTGTGGCACTCATTGCATTGGTGCCAGCACAACGAAAGTCGCGCCGCTCATGAGTTGGACCGTGGTGTTGGTGCTGGCCTTCGGTGCATTTGCCTTGAAAGTCTTTGGTTTTGTCATTATTGGCGATCGCAAATTTCCTCCACAAGTAGAAGCAGTTATTGCTCTCATCCCTGCCGCATTGTTATGTGCTCTCATTATGAAAGACACATTCACCGTGGGTCACGATCTGCAAATAGATGCGCGTGCTGTGGGTTTGGTAGTTGCAGTGTTCGGTGTGTGGCGCAAGGTGCCAATATGGCTAGTAATTGTGCTGGCCTGTGTTGCTACAGGAATAACGCGCGCAATTTCTTAAGGTTGCGCCGCCAAATAGTTTTCATAACAAGCGACCCACCAATAACTTCACCAATTGCACCGCCAAGCCACCAAGGAAAGTGCAGTTCTTCACTCCAGGTAAAATTGCTATGCCCTGCAGTTGCGGCTGGCTCAATTGTGAATTGTCCGGTGCCGGTTACTACGCCAGTGTGAGTAACGCCCATTAAGCGTTCTGGTTCCCACGCTGTAATTTCCATGTGGTCGGTGAGGCGAATGGGCCCCACTTTGGTGTCGCACAAAAACTTGGTGCCAACACCGCGGCGCTGGTCGTTCACAAAACGAATAGCAACAGCATCGGCCATCCACTGGGTGTGCTCTTCAATGGGTTCAACTACTTCCCAAACGCGTGCAGGGGTAGCAGGAAGCTCAATAGAAACGGTGATGCGTGCCATTAAATGCCAGCAGCGCTTTTGAGTTCAAATGCTGCGTCTTCAGGCGGAACAATGTTAACGAGTACGCCGGTACCACGTTCAAAGCCAGCTGCGGTGGTGAGTTTTGGCCACAAGTGAATGTGCCAATGGAAGTTACCTGCATGGTGTGACGGCGCGGTGTGGAAGACAAGGTTGTATGCCACGTCGCCAAGCGTTGCGTACATGATGGCAAGCGAGTCGCGAATTGCTTTACCAATGCCAGTGAGTACATCATCGGTGGAGTCGGTGAGGTGTGTGTCGTGTGACTGCGGAATGATGAGCAGTTCATATGGCCCACCACTCCAGTACGGACACAACACAAACGCATGCTCGTTGTCGATAATGACGCGTTTGTTATCGACACGCTCTGCTTCAATGGTGGTACACAAAATGCATCCACCTTTGAAACGTTCAAATGCGCGTTCTTCTTCAAGAATTTCACCTGGTACAAATGGCAAGCCAAGAATTTGTCCGTGTGGGTGAGCAAGTGAGGCACCTGCTTCGCGACCATGGTTAATGAATGCTTGCGTGTAGCGAACATTTGCTCTGCGGGCATGATCTTCAAAACGGTGCTTCAAAGCTTGCATGACATTGTGAATGACATCGTCGGTAAAGGTGCCAACACGTGCATTGTGGTCGGGGGTAATAACAAAAACTTCGTGAATGCCACTTGCCTCGGCCATGGTATGCACGGGGCCGAGGTTGTGCACTGCCAAGTTGCCATCGCCGTCGAAAGCGGGGTAGAGGTTTGGCACTATACGTAGGGTCCACTTGCCTTCGCTGTCGTGCTGCTCTAATGCGGGCGGCGTTGCTTCTTCGTTGCCGGGGCAGAACGGGCATGCCCTGTTTGGGTCGGCTTCTACTTGCATCAGGCGCGGTGCAAAGTCGGTTGGTCGCTTTGCACGGTCGGCAACCAAAGTGACCCATCGGCCAGTTAGGGGGTTTAGACGTAATTGACTCACTACTTAAATTCTACGTCTCCAAACAGCCACTTGCCGTGCACTACCTGCATGAAAAGGGGTGAAAGCAAAATCTTCCCAACGATCTGTGCAAATGAGTCCGGCGGCCGCTGCCATTTCATCAATTTGGACAGGCGTTGAATAGCGAATGCGCCACGGGCGTTCAACAAGTGAACCGTCGAGTGACGCTGAGGTAAACACGCCATGACCAATTTGGGTCTCAGGGTCGTAGTCACTTGAACTGTGCGCAGTGTGGGCAATGGTGGGGGCGCTTGTATTGGCTCCGGTGAGCACTGCAGTTTCAAGAACCACTGCACCACCAGGCGCAAGCCGTTGCGCAATGGCGTGTAGGCACTTACGTTGTGCCGCCTCGGAATCGAGGTTGAAAAAAGTATTAAACGTGCAGAAAATGACGCTGAATGGCCCGCTGGGTAAATCGTCTGCCATATCGCCTTGAAGTAAGTGAATGCGTTCGGCAACGCTCGGGTTCATGTCGCCAAGCTTGGCGCGACACAGGTCAAGCATTGCTTGCGATTCGTCAATGCCCCACACACTGCGCCCAGGAGCAAGTAATTGGGCGAGCGGAATAGCAATGCGTCCTGTGCCAATGCCGAGTTCTAAAAGGTTTCCGCCGCCCGCAAGTGCGTGCAAGGCACGTGCAGTTGCTGGGGCATCGGTGACATGTTCGTACCATTCGTCATAGACATCGGCAAAAGCATCGCCATAGAGCGGGGGCGTGTTGTTACTCACAGACCTAGTACAGCGCATCGAGAGATAGATTGCACGTATGGCAAACGATGTGGTGTACCTCGATCATGCTGCCACCACGCCTATGCGCGGCGAAGCCATTGCTGCCATGGGGCCATTTCTCAATGTGCAGTACGCAAATCCGTCGGGTTCTCACCGCTTTGCTCGCGACGCACGCAAAGTGCTCGATGAATGCCGCGACGACATTGCCGAAGTCTTTGGTTGCCAAGCAGGCGAAATTATTTTCACTGGCGGTGGCACCGAAGGTGCAAACGCTGCCATACTCGGCGCCATTCGTCGGTTGCAATCGCAAGGCGTAGCAACACAAGCGGTGTGCTCGGCAAGTGAACACCACGCTGTTCTGCATTGTGTGGAACACGTTGGTGGCGTAGTGGTGGGTGCCGACCCGCAAGGTGCCATCAACCTCGATGCCCTCATGGAAACGCTCACTCGTTTGCATGGCGAAGGTGTGAAGCCTGTTGTGTCGGTCATGGCTGTAAACAACGAAGTGGGCACCATTACCAATATGGAAGAAGTGTCGCGCATTGTTCGGCGCTATGCCCCCACCGCAATTCTGCATACCGATGCGGTGCAAGGTGCTTGCTGGGTCGACCTCGCTCACTTAGTTTCACTCGTCGACATTCTTACTTTATCGTCACACAAATTCGGCGGGCCAAAGGGAAGTGGCATCATGTATTTGCGCAATGGTGTGCATCTTGAGCCACTCATTTTCGGTGGAGGTCAAGAACGCGATCGCCGCAGTGGCACGCACAACGTTGCCGGCATTGCTGCAACAACTGCGGCTCTCACCGCAACAGCAAGCGAGCGCCATAATGAAAACCTGCGCGTCATGGAATTGAAAGAGCAACTTCTTGCCGGCCTGCACAACATTGGTGGCGTTCACCAAACCGTGCCCAACGAGGTGTCTGTTCCCGGCATTGTTCATGTGTGTGTTGAAGGGGTAGAAAACGAAGCGCTGTTGTTCCTTCTCGACGAAGAGCACCTGTGCGCCTCGGCCGCTTCGGCCTGTGCCAGCGGCGCCATGGAGCCATCGCATGTTTTGGCCGCAATGGGCGTGCCCCGCGAGCGTGCCCAAGGGGCCCTGCGCCTCAGCCTTGGCCACACCACTACGTCTGGCGACATCGTTCAGGCCCTGGGCACTTTGGGCAGGGCGGTAGCCCGCCTGCGCGAGCATCAACGCTCCTAGACTCCATTCCATGAAAGTTCTCATGGCGATGTCTGGAGGGGTCGACTCATCAGTTGCGGCTGCCCTCTTGAAACAAGACGGCCATCATGTTGTGGGTGTCACCATGCGTTTGTGGGGTGGCGAAAGCGACACGGGTTGTTGCTCGGTGTCCGACGTTGACGATGCGCGACGAGTTGCACAGCAAATTGGTATCGACCATTTGGTTTTCAACTTCAGTGAAGACTTCAACGAACAAGTGGTGCAGCCGTACATTGCTGCTCATGCCGAAGGAACCACTCCGAACCCCTGCATTGAGTGCAACCGTGGTTTGAAATTTGCTCGCCTCACCGAACGTGCCGATGCTCTGGGTTTCGATGCAGTAGCAACGGGCCACCATGCGCGCCTTGTTGCCAACTCACTTGGCGACATGCGTGTGCACCGGGGTGCCGACGATGCCAAAGACCAGTCGTACGTAGTGCACATGCTTGCTGGTCGTGAACTACAGCGCACACTTTTCCCCGTGGGCAACATGACCAAAGCAGAAGTGCGCAAAGAAGCAGAACGCCTGGGTCTACGCACCGCAAGCAAGCCCGATAGCCAAGACGTGTGTTTCATTACCTCAACAGGTGGTCGTGAAACTTTCCTCGGCGACCGCATTCCTTTTCACTCGGCAAAAGTGGTCGACATGGCGGGCAACCAAGTGGGCGAAGTCGAGTCGGTAGAAATGGTCACCATTGGTCAGCGCCGTGGCATTGGCTTGTACAAAACCGAAGAGAAGCGTTTCGTGGTCGATGTGGACACCGCAAATCGCATTGTGGTTGTTGGCTCCGATGCCGACCTCATGCGTACCGGTGTTGCTCTACAAGCCATGGTCTGGGCGTCGGGCGAAGCAGTAGCTGGCGAATACCGCGTGCAATGCAGTGCTCATGGTGCATCGTTGCCATGTACAGCAGAAATTTTAAGTGATAATCGCGTGCAACTCACATTGCATGAAGCACATCGTCGTATTGCACCAGGGCAAAGCGCCGTGTTGTACGACCCCAGCGACTCTTACGTGGTTGCGGGTGGTTTGGTTAATGCAGCAAGTGCATGGCCAGCCAGCGTTGGCGCAACTGCGTAACTCTGCACATGCAAGGCATCGAGCGTGCCCAACATTTTTGCTAAGTATGGGCTCAACGCAAGTTTTTCTGCCTCACGTAGTTGAACAACAAGCACCATGTGGCGTCGCACACCCGCAATATCGCCAGTGAGGTTCAGTGCGTCGCCACTTGTTGCACTCAACTCAACACGAGTAACTGCAGTAGTGCGCACCATGAATGTTTCTGCAAGTAGCAGTTCATCGTGCACGACAACACCAGCAGGAACAACCACCAACCAGCGCCGCGAAAAACGATGTAGGCGCTTGGGTACCACACGAAAAATGAGAACCGTTGGCACCAAGCACAGTGCAGCAAGCCACCACACTTCTGCGCTGACGGCAAAAAGTGTTGCAACTGGAAAAGCCGCCATCACTACGTACGACACTGCAATAGGTGCAATTTGGGTAGCAGGCACACGCAGCAACAACCGCTTTTCATCGCCGTATGCAGAAGCTTGTACATGCAATAGGCCAAAGGCAGGAAGAAAAATGCACACAAGTGCAAGTACCCCAACCGCAACACCAACAAGTGACCAAGCAACATCGCTAAGTGCAACGTCGGTATATGTCGACAAGCTGGCAAAGACGAACCCCACCAACCCAGCAGCAGCAAGCGGGGCCACCATTCGTAAGGCGCTGAGTGAGTATGGGCTGAGCCAGAAAATGGCAAGCGTGCCCAGAGCCCACAACGCCCATGCGCCAAGCGTGAATACCAATTGCGCTGTGCGCCCATGGCTTGCCAAAGTGGCTGCAATGGCATTGGGAATGAGGGCAAGAGCCACCCAAGCCACGCGGGCCACCCACAGCGGGGCCGAGAATGAGGGGCGAATAAAGCGAGCCATGCGCAGTCTGTTCTAGCCGATCGCTAACGTAATCATGTGGTGAAAAAGGCTCCTGCCCAAAAATCTTCTCGTTCTCGGGTCGAGGAACTGCGTGCGCTCATCGACCACCACAACCATCTCTATCATGGCCTCGATGCTCCAGAAGTAAGCGACGCCGAATACGACGCATGGGCACGTGAGTTGCAGGGCCTGGAAGCAGAACACCCCGATCTCTTCACGGAAACTTCGCCTTCGCAATTGGTAGGCGCTGCCGCAAGCACCACATTCGACCCCGTGCAGCACTCGGTTCCCATGACCAGCCTCGACAACGCCATGGACACGGTAGAACTTGGCGCATGGGGAGATCGTGTAACAAAAGGCCTGAGTGGTGAAGCTGCAGAGTTTGTTTGTGAATTAAAAATTGACGGTCTAGCGGTCAGCATTCGTTATGAAAAAGGCGTGCTGGTGCAAGCAGCAACTCGTGGTGACGGAAAAGTTGGCGAAGACGTCACCGCCAATGTTTCCACCATTGCAGTTATTCCTAAAAAACTCACTGCGGTGAATGGCGCAGTTCCTGATGTATTGGAAGTGCGCGGCGAGGTGTACATGCCCTTTGCTGCCTTTGAAAAATTTAAACAACAAAAAGAAGAAGAGAATGTTGTGCGCATTGCAGCGGG
>JABMMV010000201.1 GCA_013205145.1 bacterium | reverse complement strand
TGTTTAGTGCCGTATTCCCCGACGTCAACTTGTTGCAACGTATTTTGCCAGCGCGGGCCGACACGCTTGAGCCGCCGCTGTACGAGCGCATTGCGGGCAACGTGCAAAGTTTCGATACCTACTTTGGGGTATTTCCTGCAGCTCGCTGGCGGCGTAAGTCGGCTGTTGATGCACTGCATGCGGTGCTTGAAGTATCAGGGCCGTGCGAAATTGAAGTGGTGGCTGTCAAGCGCCTCAAAGAGAGCATTGTTCTCACACATGTTGCGCAACGTGCTGGTGTCGTCAACCTGCGTGTATGTGATTTGCAAGACACAACGGTCGATTCCTACTACGTCAGCGTGCGTCGCAGCAATGAAAACGGTGGTCGTTTGCTCAGCGGCGGATGGTATGCAGGTCTTGCCCCATTGCGCGAAGTGCGCATGAATGCGGTTATCACAACCTTCAACCGTCAGCCTTATGTGCTTGCCAACATTGAGCGCATGCGACAACTCATGACCGAAGTGCCAAGCATTGAACAATCGTTCCGCGCCACCATCATCGACAACGGGCGCAACTTAGAAGTACCAGCAGGTTCAGGCATGAGCCCAACACTTATTCCTAACCCCAACTTGGGTGGTGCAGGTGGTTTTGCTCGCGGTCTCATTCATGCACGCAACGACCAGTGGACCACCCACGTGTTGTTCATGGATGACGACATTTCACTCGAAGTGGAATCTTTGGTACGCACCATTGCGATGTTCCGCTACGCCACCGACGACAAGTTGTGTATTCATGGCGCCATGATCTCAGAAGAAATTCCTTGGATGCAGTTTGAAGCCGGCGCACACTACGCATGGCGATACACGTATCCATTGCGCGCAATTGGCCGTGAAGACGACCTGCGTGATCGCATTACGGTGTTGGCCGACGAGCTAGAACCTAAGTTTGAATACACGGCATGGTGGTACACCGCGTTCCCTATTGCGGTAGGAAAAGAAAACCCTGTACCGGTGTTTGTTCGAGGCGACGACGTTGCCTATGGGCTGATGCACACCGGTGAACACAGCATCACCATGAAAGGCGTTGCTGTTTGGCACGCCGACTTCGCTTTGAAGAATGGCCCGATGACTTTGTATTACGAAACACGCAACATGCTCTTGGTGGAAACCTTGGTCTACGACCAGCACAAGTGGTACCACACTGCATATCGCACGTTGTCGTTCGGCTTCCGCAATATTTTCTCACTGCGCTATGCCAGCTTGGAATACATGCTGAAAGGCCTCGACCATTATTTGGAAGGGCCCGACTTCTGGCGCAATGTTGACCACGCTGCAATGCACGATGAAGTGCGTGTATGCCCCGAAGAAAAAGCCGGACCATTGAGTACTGACCTTGGTGCTATTCAAATTCCTGCTGGTATTCCAAAGCCCATTCGCCTGATTGGTTTCATTGCTGCAGTACCACTGGTGGGTGGCTACATATTGCCGCAGTGGATGCGTACGAAAAAGATGGGTGTTGCGCCCATTAACTCACGTGCAGTTGGCTTAGCTACTCGGCGCAACAGTATTTTGCATCGTCATCCACGCCTCGACGAGGGTTACGTGTTGGTGCGCGATACGCCACGTTTCTGGCGCGACATGAAGGCCTTGCGTGTATCGCTCATGCGTTTACGCCGCGACTACCCACGCTTGAAGCGTGAATACCGTGCGTATTACCCCGAAATGGTCAGCGATGAAGCCTGGGCGAAACGTTTTGGTGTTTCTATAGACGATCTGCGGTCGTCATCAACGCCATCCAAGTAGCCCTATTCACGTTCCCGGTAGCGGGCAACTTTGCACGCTGTTGGTATTGCTTCACGTAGTAAACAGTGGGGCCGTCGTAGTAGCCAGAAGTTTTGAGGGTAATTTTGAGCACACGGTTGAGCGTTGCTTGCAGAACTTTCACCGACGGATGCTGCGTGCCGAGGCGCAACACAGATGAGCGCGGCTTTTTGTCAAGGCCGAGGCTTTTCCACACATCAATGTCAACAATGCCATCAACGGGAAGAGCCATGGCGGTTTCGTATCTCATGACGAGTGATTTCGTGCTCTTGCCGAAAACGCCATCGGTCGGAATAGCTTTTTTCTTCAGTTTGAAAGCGGTGTTGAGCGACTGCTGCACCAATTTCACCATGTTGCCTTTGTGCTTGGCGCGCAGTGGTAATCCAACGACCACATCGGGAGCGCCCGGTGTTTGAGGCAGCAGACCCTGAGTGCGTAATGCGTCAAGCTGAGAGCGAATGTACAAAGCGAATTCTGTTTTGCCGGTTGCGGTGAGATGAATGTTGTCATTTTTTACAAACCAACGCCACTTCGGAGTATCAGATGTGTACGTATTCCAATCGAGCAAGGTGACATTTGCATGTGTGGCGGCAACGTTGGCTAATGCCGCATTCGAAACTTCAAAACCTGCGGTGGTACGGCGCGTAGACATGTTGATGAAAATAATTCTCTGCACACCTTTGGCAGTCAGAGCAGCAACCACTTGCTCGGCTTCTGTGCCAAAGGTGCTAGGCGCATCGTTGTAACCCAGTTCAATAACAGCAATCGCTGGTGTTTTGTCGGCGGGTAACGTGTTGATGATGGTAATTCCATCGGGTGTTCCTCCACATGAAGCGCCAATGAGGCACCGTGAACTTAACGCTTGGTAATCGACATTGGGGTAGGCCGGGCGAACGATGCTATTGAATTCAGCAGTAATGCTTTCGCCAACAGAGTCACCAATAAACAACATGGGTCCGACCACTGTTGAAGTTGGGGTAGTGCCGTAAACGGCTGTGCTTTCATACCATGGTGAGCGCAAGCTAAATGCCGACTTGAAATCCCATCCGCTCACACTCACTACGCCTGCAGTGCCGGAAATGGTCACCTTGGTTGCGTAGCCGTTCCAATCGCTTCCGAGCCCGTCGTGTGTTGTGACCACAGAAAGCAGCACGCCAATGGTGGGGTATTTCTTTTGAATGCTCTGTGCGGCAATCACCGCACTCCAATTGAGGTCTGACGAGTCTGCCGCTATGTCGCCTTCATCTACCCGCATAGGGAATGTTGTTCCAGCTGTGCGACCGCCGTTCGACGAAGTGAACTCAGTGCTCACTACACCCCCGTTAGCGGTGCGCAGAATAAAACCACTGGTATCGCTAATGGCGGTATTCGTGCGAATGTCTTCCAGTACCAGTATGGGCCTGCCCGTTTTTTCACGTAGGGCGGCACCGCCGTATACCTGGCACGATTGCGTGTCGCAGGTTTTGGCGTAGCTGTAGCGCTTTTGGCCAAGGGAATATGAACGTGCAGCAACGGCCTGCGCGCGCAACGCATTCATTCCTGCTCCGCCTGCGAGGTCTCCCCATGACGCAGGAGACTCGCGAGGAACTACTCCACGCAAATAGTCATCAAGCTTCACGAGGTTCACGGTGCGATTTTCTTTGTCGGTTCCGTTCACTGCACGAATAGTTCCACGGTAGTAACGAGTAGCACCAGCTGGTTCGCATACGCCAATTGCATCGTTTGGCATGACTGCAGCAGATGCGTCGTTGCTGAGAGTTGTGGAAATATTTACTGCGCCAGTGATGTCGGCAACTTGTACGAACTTATTTGTAACGGGGTCAGACTGTTCAGCAACACATATAGAAGTAGTGCTTCCCCAAATGCGGTAGGTGCCCACAGTGCCGGCAATTTCGCGCACTACAAGTGCTGCCCATTTGCGATCTGGCACGGGGTCGTTTTCAAGTAGCAAGGAAGCGTTCTCTGACACCATTGCGGTTTGCTTGTTGTCGAGGGTGGTGAGTCGTACGCTCATCACGCCATTGGTAGTGAGACCTGTATCTGCATCGGTGAGGGCTGACAATGTGGTGCCACCGTAATAGAAGTCGAGAATTTCTTGCCATGTTTTGTTGTAGGTAGTGGCCCAGCCAAGTGCGCCGTACTGGCTCATGCCGCGCCCGTGGCCGTTGCCTTTACCGTTCACCAAAATAGATGCAGGGGGTTGGCCAGCCATATCTTCTGCCTTGCTTGGGCCTGTTGCTGTAATGAGTACAACGGTGCTCAACGTCATTGCTGCAACAATGATGCGACGAAGTTGAGTTGAGGACGCGTGAAACATGTTCCTCCTTAGGGTAGTTGTGCCGACATGATGATTATCGGCAGGTACCCCCTCCCCCTTAAGTGTTCTCGGCGCCGTATGTCACGTTTATCGCGACATTTTGCGCCGAGAAAGCTTTTTCCAGGCGTGCTGCAACGAGTTTTGGCTCAAATGAAATTTGGCGGAAAGAAAAGCGCCACACCGTGTATCCCAATGATTGTAATTCCGCATCGCGGAGGCGGTCATTTTCAAAAGCATCTCGAGTTGATCCGTGGTAGGTGAAACCATCGCATTCCACAATTGCTCGAAATTGCTGCCACAGAAAATCAACCCGGTAGTTACCAACTTGGGCTTGGAATTCAAACGGAGGCAATTTGTTCATGAAACACAGAGACAGCATTTTCGCTTCCAGGACACTTTCTGGTTGCTCGGTGTCTAGATCCCATTTATTGAGCAAATTTTTGAGCTGTGTGATGCCGGGGCGACCTTGCTTTGCATGAAGAAACAGCTGTCGCCAAGCTGAGTGAATGGTGAATTGATCGGCAACTAAAAAATGTTCTAATACGCGGTGCGCAAGCCCGGGGTTCCATGCGCACGTATCTAGCAACGTGCGAAATGGTGAAGTGGAGGGTATCCCTTGCGTGCTGATGGGTGAAAGGTCACAAGTGTCAGTTGGTCGATGCACGACGGCACCAACAAGTTTGCGATGAACTGGACGTGTAGGGCTGAGAACATGGATGGGCTCAATGAGCGGAAGAGAAACTCCATGTAACCATGCTGCAGTCGCGCCGGCAGCCATTGCATCTTTTCCAGATGCGCGCACTGCAGCTGCAATGCGTTGTTCTGGTGACTGTTGTGTATGGGCGACTGCGCCAATTCCTGGTTGAAGAATGGAGAGATGACCGCGATGAACCGCGCGACTCCACGATGAGCGTGAAACGTGAACTGGGACGACTTCACCATGGGCGATGAGGCCGAATTGATCTGCAAATTGATGAAGTGTGCTGAGGTACATACCTGACTGTGTGCATTAGTCGCATGAGGGTGACAAAAAATTTGGTTTCTCGGCGCGTTTCGTCACGAAAAGCGGTACATACGGCGCCGAGAACACTAAAAGGGGGTTATAGCCTGAAGGGATGAAGCAAGAGGTGCGTTTAGGCGTTATTGGTGTAGGAAATGTCGGAGCGGCATTTATCAACCTTGTCAATGAGCGTGCCGAAACAATTACCCAGCGCACAGGTATTTCCTTAGTCGTGACGCGGGCGTCAGTTCGCGATCTTTCGCGTGCGCGTGGTGTTGCTCTGGATGCAAAAGCATTTACCACTGATCCATTTGAAGTGGTGAATGACCCCAATGTCGATGTTGTGGTGGAACTGATGGGCGGAATTGAGCCCGCACGTGGCCTCATTACGCAAGCGCTCGGCAAAGGTAAGCCGGTCGTTACTGCCAATAAAGCACTTCTCGCCGAGCACGGTGCAGAACTTTTTGCAGCTGCTGATGCAGCTGGCATCGACCTTCTCTTCGAAGCTGCTGTTGCTGGCGGCATTCCCTTCATTCGTCCATTGCGCGAGAGCTTGCGTGGCGAACCCATTCGCCGCGTCATGGGCATTGTGAATGGCACCACGAACTTTATTCTCACGAAAATGACAGAAGAGGGCGCCGACTACGCAGTGGTTCTTGCTGAAGCTCAAGCATTGGGTTACGCCGAAGCCGACCCCACTACCGATGTTGAAGCATTCGACGCTGCAGCAAAGTGCGCAATCATTGCCAGCATCGCTTTTGGCGCCAACGTCACTTCACACGATGTGCATCGCGAAGGAATTACTACAGTGACAGCTGCCGATATTGCTGTTGCAAAACGTCTTGGGTATGTAGTGAAGCTGTTAGCAATTGCAGAAATAGACGCCGAGTCACAGGAACTTGCAGTACGTGTGCACCCAGCAATGGTGCCGCTCAACCATCCACTTGCCAGTGTGCGCGAGGCATATAACGCCATTTTCGTTGAAGGTGACGCTGTTGGGTCTCTCATGTTCTATGGCCGCGGAGCCGGTGGCAGCCCGACAGCAAGTGCGGTTTTGGGAGACACCATCGATGCTGCTGTGAACTTGAAAAAAGGCACGCACGCCATGCTGGGGTCATTCTCAAAGCCACGCTTCACTGCAATTGATAAAACACATAGCGAATATATGTTGGCACTTGAGGTGCTCGACCAACCAGGTGTTTTGCACAGTATTACTGGCGTGTTTGCCCAAAATGGCGTCAGCATTCGTACGGCCGAACAAGAAGGCATTGGCGAAAATGCACGTCTTGTTTTTATTACGCACCTTGCCCAAGAAGCATCGGTGCAAAAATGTTTGCGCGGTTTCGCAGGGCTTTCAGTGGTGAAACGATCGGGTGGCTTCATTCGAGTTGTGGGGCAGTAACACGTGCAGTACGTATCAACTCGTGGCGCTGCTCCGGTGCTTTCCTTTGCCGATGCAGTACTCGCTGGCCTAGCTACCGATGGTGGTTTGTATGTGCCACAGCAGTGGCCCTCAGCACCAGAAACATTGACTACCGACTATGCATCGCTTGCGGCTTCGGTGATGTCGCCATTTATTGGTGATGAAATTGATGCAAACACATTGCAGAAACTCTGCAGCACTGCATATTCAACTTTTCGTGACCCGCGTGTAACGCCGCTTGTTCCGTTAGAAACCAATCATTGGATGCTTGAACTTTTCCATGGTCCTACCTTGGCTTTCAAAGATGTTGCATTGCAGTTTTTGGGACAATTGTTCGACCTACTTCTTGAAGAACGCGACGAACACATCACCATTGTTGGTGCAACGAGTGGCGATACGGGCAGTGCAGCTATCGACGGAGTAAAAAATAGCTCGCGAGTAAAAATTGTCATCCTGTACCCAGAAGGTCGCGTGAGCGAAGTGCAACGACGCCAAATGACCACTGTGAATTCACCAAATGTGAAAACACTTGCGGTCAATGGAACCTTTGACGATTGCCAAGACCTAGTGAAAGCAATGTTCAATAACCAGAAGTTCCGAGAACAGCAACGTTTGTCGGCTGTGAACTCCATCAACTGGGCACGCATTATGGCCCAAGTGGTGTATTACTTTTCTGCGGCACAGCAATTGGCCTCCAGCGGTGTCTCCATTAGCAACGGTGTTTCCTTCAGTGTTCCCACGGGCAACTTTGGCAATGTCTTGTCGGGTTGGATAGCGCGACAAATG
>JABMMV010000200.1 GCA_013205145.1 bacterium | reverse complement strand
GAGTAAGACCTTTGTTGTTGAAATTCGGCTGTTGCCCACCAAAGATTGCACCAAGAATTCCACCCAATATGCCTTGGTTGTCTTTGCCATCACCAGCAAAGGCATCAATAATGGTTTTGAAAGTTGCACCCATCACAAAGGCAACACCAATTTCCACCACATTACCGCGATCAATGAACTCACGGAACTCTTTCACCACTTTGCTCGGTTTTTCAATCGCTTTTGGCATGTACCCAATGTAGGTCACGCTGGCTATTCAGAAATGTCATCACTCTGAAGATCGCTGAACCTGTCGATTTTCCGCAATGAAGGAAACATGAACCAGAAGAGGCCAACAATGCCAACAGTGGCAACTCCACCACCCACAACCGCAGCAGGTGCACCGAATGCTTGTGAAGCGACTCCCGACTCAAATGCACCGAGTTCGTTGGAAGCACCAATAAACACATTCTCGACCGCCATGACGCGACCGCGCTTATCGTCGGGCGTCACCAGAGGAACAATAGAACCACGTATAAACACACTCACCATGTCGGCACCGCTTGCCACAATGACCGCAATAAATGCCACGAGGTAACTATGTGTGAGACCCAGCACGATTGTTGCGATACCAAAAGTTGCCACCACGAAAAATAGGAGGCGCCCTATACGGCGCCGAGCAGGTCGAAAAGCCAGGAAGAGCGCAACGCTTGCTGCACCAATGCCGGCCGCTGCGCGGAGCCAGCCATAGGCAACATCGCCAACGTTCAAACGCTCTTCAGCAATGACAGGAAGTAGTGCTATTGCTCCGCCAAACAGAACCGCAAAAAGATCAAGAGAAATTGCAGCAAGCAAAATAGGAGTACGTCGAACAAACTGAAGACCTTCAAGAGCGTGCTTCAATGTTGGTCGTTCGCGGTTTTCTTCTGTTGCCGCTTGCCCTGTTTTCACGCGTGTCAACACAACCATGCTCAACGAAATAAGACACGATGCCACTGCGTACGCCACCCACGGGTCAATGCTGTACAACAACCCCGACGAAGCGGGGCCAAGAATGGCCGCTCCGGTCCATGTTGCAGACGACAGCGCCACAACTGCTGGCAAACCACCTAGTGGCGCAACCATTGGCCAAATGGAGCGCGCTGCAGGCGCAATGAAAGCACGAGATACGCCGTAAAGAAAAGCGATGAAGAAAATTGGAGCAACCGCGGTGGGGTGTGTTCGCGCATAAAACATGAGCGCAAGTGCAGAAGCAAGTTCCCCCACCATTCCAATCATGGCTACTTTTTTGCGTTGGAATCTGTCGGCCACCATTCCCGTTACCAAAACAAGAAATGCCGCCGGCAAAAACTCAACAAGACCAATCCAGCCAATATCTATTTCACGCCCCGTAATGTCGTACACCTGCTTGCCAAGTGCAGCAGCTTGCAGCATGAGCCCCGTATACAACAGGGTGGAATAAATGAGCATGTTGCGCACTGCGGGTATGCGAACAACATCGCGAGTGGTTAACTCTGGTGGTGCTGGAGGGTTGGCAGAAGTCGACACGCTCTTGGCAGGCTAGCGGTTGGGCTGAACGTGCTAGAACTTTTCAATGGGGAACATTGCTCAAGAAACACGCTGGCTCGATGCAACATCTCAAGCAGCACTGGTACGAAATAAAGAAGTCCTCGCAAGCGAACTTGCTGAAGCCGCCATCACTCGCATCGAGCAAATAAACCCGGCAATCAATGCAGTCAATATTGCGTGGTTCAACCATGGTCGCGAACTTGCCAAGCATGTAGACGCAACAAGCCCCAACACTCCATTCGCTGGTGTTCCCTTTTTGCTCAAAGACCTACACACCATGTATGAAGGTCAACATATTTCGCAAGGCAACAAAGCCCTCAAGGAAGCAAACTACATTGCAACCTCAGACACCACGTTGGTATCGCGCTTCAAGCAACAGCATCTCATTTTTCTCGGACGCACTAATTCACCCGAGTTCGGCAGCTTGCCCGTTACTGAACCAGAAGCTTGGGGAGCAACACGTAACCCTTGGAACACCAACTTCACTCCTGGCGGCTCAAGCGGTGGAGCAGCGGCAGCAGTTGCAGCGGGCATGGTTCCCATTGCACATGCCAGCGACGGTGGTGGTTCCATTCGTGTTCCTGCTTCATGTTCTGGTCTCGTTGGGTTAAAAGTTTCACAAGGTCGCATCTCGGTTGGCCCCTCACGATTAGAAACTAACCTCGGCGTGGAACTTGCTGTTTCACGTAGCGTGCGTGATATTGCAGCACTGCTCGATGCGGTGCACGGCCCCGGCGTGGGCGACACGGTTATTGCTCCACCGCCACTTCACCCCTACGTAGACGATCTCACCACACACCCCGGCAAATTGCGCATTGGGTTTGTGCAGTCGCATTTCAATGGCACCCCCATTCACCCAGAGTGCGCTACTGCTGTCAACAATGCTGCACATTTGCTTGAGTCTCTTGGGCACCATGTTGAACTTGCTTTCCCTGCTGCAATTAACGACCCCAAAGCAGGCGGCCGCTTCATGACCCTGTGGTCAACAAACATGGCAACAAGCCGGCAAAGTATTTCCGCCATGCTGGGCCGTGAAGTAACAACCAACGATATTGAGTTAGTGAACTGGGCAATGGCCGAGTACTCATCGAAGGTAAGCGCACTCGACTACGCACTTGCCATTAATGAAAGCGGTGTGTACAGGCGTGCCGTACAGCAATGGTGGGAAGACGGTTGGGATATTTTGCTCACGCCAACACTCGCGGCCCCGCCACTTGCTATTGGTGTTTCAGCAAACAACCCCAATGACCCCATGGCACCTCTCAAAATTGCCGGCGAATGGATGGGCTTCACCGCCCAGTTCAATACCACTGGCCAACCCGCCATCAGTTTGCCGCTGCACATGACCGCCGACGGTTTACCTGTTGGTGTTCAACTCGTCGGCGCTTATGGCCGCGAAGACATTCTCATTCAACTTGCTGCTCAAATTGAAGCTGCTGCGCCGTGGGCAGACCTCACACCAAATATTTAACGCGCGGTCCAGCCACCGTCTACAACAACATTTTGACCCGTCATAAAGCTCGATGCATCGCTTGCTAAAAAGAGCAACGCACCATCGAGTTCATGAGCAAAACCCATTCGCGGTATCGGCGAGTTCGTAGTGATGTAGCGCTGACTGCCTTCATCACTTTCCATGCCTGCGGTCATTTCCGTTTCAAACCAACCAGGGCACAGAGAATTCACACGAATGCCTTTACGTGCCCACTGCAAAGCAAGTTCGCGCGTCATGTTGATGACCGCACCTTTACTTGCCGAATAGTTTGCTTGCTTAATTGGGGTTGCGCCTACAAGACCAAGCATGGAGGCCACGTTGACCACGCATCCACTTTTACGTTCCACCATACCTACACCTGCCAACTTGCACAAATGCCACACAGCAACTGTGTTCACCTGCATCACGTCTTCAAAAGTTTCTAAGGTCTCTACTTCAATTCCACCAGTACGTGAAATGCCTGCGTTGTTCACCAACACGTCAATGCGACCAAAATGCTTTTCTACCGTGGCAACAAGATGCTCACGATCTTTTGCTATTCCGACATCGCCAGGTACAGCAAGTACACCAGGCAACTCGGCAGCAAGTGCTTCAAGCCGGTCGGCGCGCCGCGCAGAAATGGCTACCTGTGCTCCTACCGAGTGAAGCACTTTGGCAAAGCGCATACCGAGACCCGAGGAGGCCCCAGTTACTAAGGCAACTTTGCCGTCGAGGCGAAATTGTGAGAGTGGGTCAAGGGCACGGGGGTCAAACTGGTCTGGCACGGTTACTACGATGACAGATATGGAAACCTCTGACACAGTTTTACGACCGTTGGTGCTTCTCGTGCATGGTGCATGGCACGGCGCATGGTGCTGGGCCGCGCTGCAAAGCGAGCTCGATCAGCGCGGTATTGCCTCTTTAGCCATTGATTTACCTGGTCACGGGGCTTCCACGTTGCCACTTTCCGATATGCATGGCGACGCCCAACATGTTGCCGACGTTTCTTCCAAAATTGGCAGGCCCGTGGTACTTGTGGGTCACTCATATGGCGGTGGGGTCATAGGTGAAGCCGCACACATTTTGCGCGAGTCAACAACTGCACCTGTTCAACACCTGTTGTATCTCACCGCATTTTGCCTCGACGAAGGCGAAAGTGTGGGCGGCCTCGCTGCTTCTCTTCCTGCTGAAAACGCATTGCTCAATGCTTCGATTCTGCCCGGCCCCGACGGTGCAAGTGGTGGCACGCTTGTACTTGACTGCACGAAAGCTCACGATGCTTTATACGGGTGCTGCCCGACCAACGTCAGTGACGCAGCAATTGCTCGACTCTCGCCACAGCCCATGGCCACATTTGGCCAGCCAACAAGTGCTGCACCTTGGAAAACAATTCCCAGCACATACGTGGTGTGCGAGCAAGACAAAGCCATTCACCCCAACCATCAACGCATGATGGCCAAGCGGTGCACAAATGTGCTCAGCCTCAACACCGATCATTCGCCATTTATTTCCATGACAACTAGTACCGCAGACATCATCACGAATATTGTGCTCTCATGAAAGTTCGTATTGGTTACGGCCTCGGTGTACGTACACACCTCAACGACACTTCATTTTTCGATGTTGTCGATGCGCTTGAAGACTTGAAGTTCGACAGTCTCTGGGTCAGTGAACGCATTGGCGCAGAGGCACCCGACCCAGTAGTAGCAATGTCGGTTGCTGCTGCACGCACGAAGAAATTGAAATTTGGCATGAGCGTCATGGTGCTACCTGGTCGCAACCCTGTTCTTCTTGCCAAGCAACTCGCCACGCTCGACCGCATGTCGAATGGCCGCCTGCTCCCTGCCTTTGGTTTGGGAGTTGCCGATGTTGCCGAGCAACAAGCATTCGGAGTAGAGCGCACCACCCGCGCAAAACTTTTCAATGAAACTCTTGAAGTGGTACGCAAATGCTGGACCGATGAATTGGTTAACCACGATGGAGAATTTTTTCAACTCAACAACTTGCGCGTTCTACCAAAGCCCCAACAACAACCACCCGAGGTATGGCTTGGCGGAATTGCCCCGAGCGAGTTGAAGCGCGTTGGGCGCACTGCCGATGGTTGGCTTCCTTCATTTGTCACCCCAAGCGACGGAGCATCGGGATGGGCCACCATTATCGAACACGCAAAAGAGCACAATCGCAGCATTGACCCTGAACACTTTGGAGTGCTCATTCCCTACGCCTTAGGCGAAATTCCCACTGCCCTCATAGCGGGGTTGGCTGCACGCCGGCCCGATTTAGCCGACCCCAGCGTGCTTGTTCCAAATAGTTGGGACGCACTCACCAAAATGATTCAAGAATTCATTTCAGTTGGCGCAAGCAAGTTTGTTGTATTGCCTATTGTGGAACCCACCAGCGCACAACATTGGATCAGCCACCTTGAAGAAGCCTCTCGCATACTTTTACCGCTACAAAACTAGTTTTCTTTCCGGCGTTGCCGTTCTCACCTGCATCAGCCTCGGTATCGGTGTGCTGTCGGTCGGCGCAAGTAACTCTGTGGCGAAGAAAGGTGCGCGACCCGAAGCTCTCATTGTGGGTGACTCGATGATGGCCGTGCTCGGTGTTTTTGACGCAGCTCTCAAGGAGCTCGACAAGAAACATCCAGTGATATATGCGGCCCAGCCATGCCAATTGCTAACACGTTCAGGGTGCATTCCCGAGACAAAAGAAAGCGCCCTTGAACGATTCAAAAATGCACGAGGAAAATTCAGTGATGTCATCATCGTTGCTACTGGCTACAACGAATTCAGCGACGAAGTTTTCTTCGATGCCACTAAAAAGTTTCGTGACGAAGCCAAAAAACAAAAAGTGTCCATCATTTGGCTTACTTACCGCGAAAATGGAAATGTCACTGAGAAAGCTAAACGGTTCAATAAAATCTTGCGCCGAGTTGCCAAATCTGACCCAAAGTTTTTCCTTTATGACTGGAACGAATTCTCGCTGGGAAAATTGAGCTGGTTTAGTGGCGATCGCATTCACATGAGCCGTGGGGGTGGCACAAACTTGGCACGCTACCTAAGTAAGGCAATTGGTGAAGTCATCGATATTCGTCGTTCACGGGGCACAACAACCACGACGTCAACAACTACCTCGACCACCACAACGGTGGCGGCAGAGACCACCACTACTTCCCTACTTCCGGGGTGATTGAACAAAACGGTCGGGAGCAAATGCTGGCTCCACCATCAACTTCTGGTTCCAGTCGTGGGTAAGGCGACGATGCACAATACGCCAATCGCCATTGCGCAATTCAAAAGTGTCGAAATACCGGCCTGCAAAATTTTCTAAGTACTCGCCACCGTCGTTACTGCACCGATGCCATGCCAGCACTTGCGTTTCTGCCTCTGCTGTTGTGAGCGACGTAAAACTGAACACAGTGTCGGAGGGAAAATGCTTTGTTGCAATGGCATACCCACGCAAACTTGTTGTTGCATGCTTGGCAAAGTCGGCTCCAAGGCCGTTGAACGACCCATAGTCTGCGGTGCCGTCGGCGTGAAATGCAGATGCAACAAGTTCTGGGTCGCAACGGTCAATGCCCAGGCAATAATTCAAAATACAACGGCGCATCGCGCGCTCTGCCGCAATAGCTGCTTCCGGAGACAGTGGGCCGTTGAGTTCTTGAGGTGTCGTCATAGAAGCGAACTGTAGTTCACCCAATTGTGTTGCTGATTATCAGCACTGCAGTGACCGACGCAGCTGCCAGGCGATACCACCCAAACCGCGCAAGTGGGCGTGCCGACAAGTAACGCACAAGCCATTTCACTGCAATGACCGCAGTTATAAAGGCCACCACCGCACCCAAAATGGGCGTTCCCCAGCCATAGGCATTTACTAATTCGTCTCCATTTTTTGCCAGGTCGAGTGCAGTTGCCGCCGACAATGTTGCAAGGCCCAACAAGAAACTGAACTCCAAAGCAGCCGCCATTGAACACCCCACCAGAAGCGCCGCAACAATGGTGACAAGGCTTCTACTGACCCCGGGCCACATTGCTAAAGACTGTGCGACTCCGATGATGAATGCATTCTTTAGAGTGATGTCGGAAATATTGCGGGTGCCATGCGATGGCTTCCACCATAAAAGGAAAACGCCACCCACTGCCCACGCTGCAACTATTGCCCACGGTGTAAACAACTTGTCTTTAATGCTGTCGCCAAAGGCAACACCAATGACCGCTGCTGGTAGGAAAGCACAGGTAAGAAGCATCAAAACGCGCCGACCCTCTGCATCTTTGCCAACAATGCCTTTCGCCATGCTCACAAGGCGCAGGCGATACAAGGCGACAACCGCCAAAATGGCACCAAGTTGAATGGCAATGGCGTAGGTATCGGCCGCCACTTTGCCAGCTTCATCACCTAGACCCAGCAAGTGCTGGGTGACTAGAAGATGCCCCGTTGAAGAGATGGGCAAGAACTCTGTGATGCCCTCGACGATGCCAAGCACAACAGCATCTAAAACCGAAAGAGGCGCCATAACTGTTAACGACAATACCAACTCTGACCCGACGTGACGGGAACATGAATTTTATTTACCAATTGCCAAACAGATTCATGATTTTAAGCGATTTTGGTAACGTAGCCACTGTTTATACCCCCCAACAGAAGGACTAAAATGAAAAAAATTACCGTAATGCTCGCATTGTCACTCGGCATCGCCGGAATGGCACCAAATGCCGCGAGTGCAATGTCGTCAATGTGCAAAACAGACTGGACCAAAGCGTTAGCTCAGGCGTTGACCGCAGATCAGGTGGAGCAGCAAAGTATCTGTTTCACGAGTGTCGTGACCGCAAACTTAACTGCAACTCAAATTGTAAAGTTGACCGGACCCGGCATGGAATACTTAAGTGCAGACGCCACAAAAGGCTGGACATCAGCACTTTTAAAGAAAATGACTGCAGATCAACTCAAAGGTCTCATCGCTTCAAACGAGCTAACTACATCTCAATTGAGCGTTGCTCAAACTAGGTACACCAAGCTCACCGGCACAAAAACTTCCCCTTCAACCACTGTGAAAAAGACACCACCAACAACGGCTGTCAAAAAGACAACCCCAACAACCGTTGTTAAAGGGACACCACCGACAACCGCGGTCAAAAAGACACCACCAACAACTGCGGTTAAAACCCCACCAACAACGGCTGTCAAGAGGACACCACCGACAACTGTAGTCAAAACAACACCAACAACAGCTGTCAAAAAGACACCACCAACAACAGCTGTAAAAACCTCACCGACAACAACTTCGGGGTACTGAGGAAGAAAAGCCGAACAGGCTTTCTGAAATACCTTTGTGGGGCCCATTCGAATGCGTTGAACGCGTGTTCGAATGGGTCACATAACTTTTAACTCACTCTTTTTCTTGGTATGCCTTCATTGACGCCATTCCAAACAAAATGGCACCGGTGAAAACCACGAAGAAGATGACAGCACCAAACCCAAACAGTGTGGCTTCAGACATTTATTTACTCCTTTGTCCAGCAAGAATGAAAGCGCCGAGCGCGAGAATTGATGGGACCCACACTCCAACGTATATGCCGTTGAGCTTGTCGCTTTGATCATCACCTGCAAAATAAAGTGAAATGCTTAATGCCAAGCTCGCCGCAGCTGATACTAGAACGGAGACTTGCAGAATGAGTTTTGGCTTCATACTGTTATTTTAACCCATCTAAGAAAAAAAGGGGTGGACGTGCGCCAATTTGCCGCACGTCCACCCCTTGAAAACTATTTCTAGTGTGAATCGCCCGAACGAGCCTTAGCAATGTTCAGAATCATCAAACCATACAAGCCCTTAGCCGTAATGTCGGCCACGGTGTAAGCAAGTTGACGTGCAGTCTCGGCACCCTCGTTGCCAGCATCGAAGATCACTGGGAACAAGAAGCCAATTGGGTAAACCAACCAGGTGAGCAAAAGAATCGTTGTTGCATTCTTAATTGAAGATGCAACCGCACCCTTTTCACGTGATCCGGCAGCCTTGAGCTCACCTGACAAGGTGAACAAAATGTAGATGAACGGCAACATTGCGAGGATCCAGAAGGTCCACTTTGTGCCATCACTTGTTGCAGTTTCACCTGGGTAGCCAAGTCCAATCATGAGCACAGTTGCTGGTACCAAAGTCGTCATCAATTTCTTGCGACGGTCTGAAGTAACACCCAGAACAATGAGCAACTCAATAACTAGCAATGGCACTGTAATGAGCCAGTCTGCGTAACGATATCCCTCGTTGACGCTGCCGTTTCCCCAATCACTCCAAATTCTGAAGTAGTGGTAACCAGCAATACCAACAACAACTGCTGAAACCGCTATGCCTGATT
Source organism: bacterium (assembly GCA_013205145.1). GTDB lineage: Bacteria > Actinomycetota > Acidimicrobiia > Acidimicrobiales > Ilumatobacteraceae > F1-20-MAGs119. The sequence goes on along the minus strand of JABMMV010000200.1, from coordinate 308 downwards.
GGTACTGCTTTGCAACACTCTTAATTTGCGTCAGAAAATAAACGAACGCACCGAACATCACAGCAGTTCCAAAAGAAAGCGCGTTGTACACCAGCGAATTCAAAGTACTGTCTTCTAAAACCATCTTCATGTAATATCTCCCCACGTAATTTGGTATGAACACGGAAACCCGTTTCCGTCACAGTTCAACATAATACAAATGAGGTTTCCATTCGTGCACCTCATTAAACGAGGGATCCGAGGGAATATAGGCGATTGGCAGCCCCAACGGGATTCGAACCCGTGCCGCCACCTTGAGAGGGTGGTGT
>JABMMV010000199.1 GCA_013205145.1 bacterium | reverse complement strand
ATTCAACATGGTGTGGCTTTGTGAGGGGCAATAACGAATGATGCAGGAGCAATTTTCGTATAGTTTCCATCATGCTTAAATTGGACTGACGTGATGCAGCGATGATGTCTCGCCCAGTGGACACTGCAGGAAAAGTCTGCGCGTACACCTCTCGCCATAAATTTTCCTTTGACCCAAAATGGTGAGTGATGGTCGTAGATGCAATTCCTACTTCACCCGCGATAGCAGAAACCGAGACAGCCTCGAAGCCTTTTTTCGCAAAAAGTCTGCGTGCGGTCTCGATAATTTCAATGCGGACATTTCCCTGATGTAAAGCTGAGGGGCGTCCGGCTTTTTTTGTCTGGAGATCGCTTATGTTTTCGATGGGAGAAGTAGTCATCTTTGCCTCATCTTGGAGATTAAGTGTGGGTGGCCATAATACTTTATGGCCACCCACGACCCATCGGGGACGATTACTTAATAGTGATAAAGACGCGCGAGTAGCGCTCTTGGTCGAAGTTAGCCAGTTTCTTCGGATCCTTCACCGTGACTGTTACGTCACACACTCCAGATTTTTTGCCGACAACACCCTTTGTTGACACCGAGCAAATACTTGGTGTTCGGGTAGAGATCGATAATTTCGAGCCTTTAAAAGTCTTTACTAACGACTGCTTCACAAGGGGATCGAAAGCCAGAAGGCCTTTTACCTTCAGCGGCTTAATTTGTGAAGCTGATACGTCATACAAGAAATCGTTGACGTTGTACTGCACTTTGAGAAGGCCGTTGTCGTAGTTCCATTTTGCAACTCTGTTCCAAGCATCGCCATTTACTTTTCCGGTGAGGTTGAAGAAGTTGCTCCAACGGCGAGCCATCGCTTGGGACGTTGGATCATCCATTCCAGCGTTCTTTACGATGTTTGCAACGACAGACGCAAAGTATTTAGGGTTTTTTATGCGCTTAATGGATTCGTCCATCAACGCATCAACTGCTTTAGCAGCGTCTGGATTTTCGCGAATCCAGGCAGTACGAGCCACATTCGTAACACCAGGAATATCTAAATAGATATAACCCACCATGTCGGCAGTTGGATTTTTGGTACTGAAGATGTTTGGAACAGCGAGTCCCGCTGTCTCTAATTGCTCGGTATATGGGCTCCATGTCCAAGCAGCATCAATGCTGTTTGATTTCATGAGCGCACCAATAGTCGCCGTGTTCGTTGCGCCGCCAACAAATGATCCCTTAAATTCCAACCCTGCATGGAGGAACGCTTGCCTCCATGCGGTATCACCTGATCCACCAACGGAGGTAACACCAAGTCGAGCAGATGTGAGTGCTTGTATTTTCTCCTTAAACGTCTTCAGTTTCGACATATTGTTTGCATCATAAAAAGTCTTATTGACGACGGGGTCTGCAAGTGGCACTTGCATGATTTCGCGGAAAATGGTGATGTCTACGACTGCACGCCAACTGAATACGTTGTCCATAGTGGCTTGCACGATGTCTACCGCGTTGCCCGCCAAGAGTGCCAAGTTTTGAGCACCTGATAAAACATTAGTTTCAGTAAAGTTGATACAGAATTCTTTGTCGATTCCATTGTCGATGGCGTAGTTCAATGGCAACGAAGTCATTGAACCACGAGAGTTAGATGTTTTGATGTTGTAAAAAGTGGTGCACCCAGCAGCATTTGCTGCTGACGGGATGACCGCCAGAGCGCCTACCATCGCACCGCAAGATAAAGCTGCGGCTACTTTCTTTCGTATTTTCATGTATCCCCCTTATTCATGTACAGACCCCCTTGATCTGTAACGGATGTCACAAACATACACTAATACTCAAGTATTAGCAATAAGTTTTTGTGCAAAGAAGTTACTCATAGGTACCTCTATTGAATATGCCCGTTCCCCATTCGACAGGAACGGAGTACCGAGATCTATGAAGACTTCTGCAAAATCTCGAGAACCTGCTGCGCGCGTCCGGCATGAATCGTTTCCTCGCGCCCGTTTAAACGCAATAGTCGCTCTACTTCTTCATCAGGTTCATGGTCGGCCCAGTGCTGATACCCAGCGTCGCCATTAATTTCACCTTGCACAATTCCAGCAAATAGTTCGGCGGTGACAACATCGGGAAGCGGAATAGAAAGAATTTCTTCTTCAGCAGCCGTTGCTTCCCATTCACTACCTAACTTCAAAGAAATAGCGCGAGCTAAACGGCGTGCGTGACCGCGCTCTTCAACAGCATTTCTGCGCAACAATTCAGCAGCTTCTGCATTATTCACTCGATCGGCAAGCAGGTTATAAAAAACCTCACCACTCACTTCAAGTTGATATACCACTTTCATGGCAGCAACATCGAGATATTCCTTGCCAGCAAGCGCAGCACTAGCGGTATAAAAGTTCACTTCATTTGACATAGGCATATCTTAGACAACGAACTGATGCCCAGATACACAAAGACCCGGGTCTCTACAGAGATCCGGGCTCAGTGCTTGACCAATGCGCAATGCATTAGTCGATATTGAAAGCGAACGTCAGAGTGGACGGACGTTGTGTGCTTCGACACCCTTTTGGCCTTGGCCAAGTTCGAAATCGACCTGCTGGCCGGTTACGAGTGAGCGACGGCCTGAGCCTTCGATGTTGGAGAAGTGCACGAATACATCGTCTCCGTCGTCACGGGAAATGAAACCAAATCCCTTTTCGTCATTAAAAAATTTCACGGTACCTGTTGGCATAACTTCTCTATTTCCTTATCGCTGTGATGTGGACTACCTGCGGCACCCCACCTGTTGTAACGAGGTAAGGGTATGAGCAGAAATCGCATCTTGCTCCTTTTTCCTCACTTCTCAAAAAATATTAACCGAACTTTTAGTGCCCCATTTTTCGCCTCGTCGGGCACTGAACTCCGTGCCCCATAAGCATTCCACGCGGGCTGGCAGGCGCTCATTGTGGCTATGGCTTTGGCTGGTCCAAAAACCACCGGTGTAATTCTAAAAATCCTTCGTCGAGAGTCACCGTCGGTGACCATTTGAGATCTTGCGCGGCGGGCCGTGGGTCGAACCAATGTGCGGTACCCAGCTGTTCAGCCACGAACCTCGTGAGTGGCGGCTCGCCTTTTCCTATGCGAGGCCAAATGCGCTCTACAAGTGAGCCCACCACGAGAGCAACAGACAGCGGCACTTTCTTTGGTTGAAAGGGCACGTCTGCTGCGTCACAAATTTTTTGCATCAACTCGCGCACCGTGCGCGGTTCGCCGTTAGCGATGACGTATGCCTTGCCTGCGCAGGAAGCACCTACTTGCACAGCATCGACTGCTGCTACCAAAGCGCTGACCGCATTTGCAATGTAAGTGGAATCGATGAGTGCATCGCCACTGCCCACCATTGCTAAACGATTCGCTTCTGCACGCTGCACAATACGACCAACAAGTTGAGTGTCGCCTGGACCCCACACTAAGTGTGGACGAATAGCAACAACGGCACATGAATTGTTATTTGCATTGAGAGCTTCTATTTCTGCCATTGCTTTACTCTCGGCGTAAAAAGCACGCTTGTGTCCGGTAACTGCAGGAGTTGCAATTGCTCCCACAAGTGAACTCCCCACGTGCGCAACCGATGGCGTAGAAACATGCACAATGCGCGAAACACCAAGGGTGTGGGCCGCTGACAAAATGTTTTGCGTACCCACAACATTGGTGTTGTAGAACTCGCTCCAGGTTCCTAAAACACCAACACGTGCCGCTCCGTGCACCACGACATCACAACCATTCATTGCTTTTGTGACTGCACCCAAGTTGGTGATATCGCCCAATTCCTGATGAATGCGCACTCCAGTGGGAAAATGTGCTTCCCGGCGCTGCATGCACACCACTTCTTCACCACGAGCCGCTAACGCAATAGCAACTTCACGCATCAATAAACTGCCAGCACCTGTTACTAAAACTTTCACTTTTTAGCACCAGACAAAAGAGTGCTCATTTTCTTTGCCAACGCGGTGCGGTCAATTTTTGCATTGTGTCGAATATCAACAGGCAACTCTTTCACCACCCACACGGCAGCAACCTTTTGTGGAGCAACAGCTAAACGCACTTCTGATGTGAGCGAAGTGCTCGCTTCGCCTTCAATGCCATGAGCGGTTTCCACCACCACGACAACTTGCTGTACGCCATGCGGGCCAACGCCTACCACCGCTGCTCGCTGTACTTCAGGAACTTCTTCTGCTGCAATTTCGAGAGGCACAGGCGTAACGGGGCCTTCCACCGCGTGAATAACGTGCACCACCCGCCCTTCTACCCAAATATTTCCCGCAGTGTCGAGATGCCCCACATCGCCGGTGCGGTGCCACGTGCGGGCTTCACCCTGACGGGCCGGACGAGCGGCTGTTTGTGTTTGCCACAAGCGGTCGTACCCGTCAGACATCCATGGCGCCGACGCCAGAATTTCACCTGTAATACCTGCTGCAAGTGGCACAACTACCTGCCCTGAACCGGGTACAGCAACAACAACATCGCAACCATCTACAGCTGCTCCTACGCATACTCCACCACTTCCCTGTTGGTCATGGCCAATGTCTTCACGTAGAGCAAGAGAAATGTCGGCAAGCGGAAGCAACTCGGTCATTCCATACGGAGTATGCAGTTCTGCTTGTGGGCATAAAGCTTTCATTGCGCGCAGCGTTTCTATAGGCACTGGCGCTCCGGCAGACATCACGAGTCGGACCTTGCTCAGTGCATTCGTGCTGACCGCAGGTGCAGTGGCTATCACATTGGCAAGGGCTGCGGGTGAAGCAAACACCATGGTGGCCTGAATACTTTCGCAGGCTTCATTTAATGCCTGTGCAGTCAGCGTGCGTGGCGCAGTGACATCCATGTTGGCAAGGCCAGTACAAATACCCAGGGCAGGACCATACAAAGCAAAGGGGGCGAATGCAGCAACGAATCGGTCTGCACTAGTAATGCCGTACAGCTTTTGCAATGCATCGCGTTGCGCACAAAGTTGTTGATGCGAGTAGCGCACACCTTTTGCAGGGCCAGTTGCTCCTGAAGTGAACAACACGGCAGCAAGATCTTGCGGCTGTGGTTGTTGTACATACAACTCTGCTAAAGATTCCAGTTTTTTCGCACCTTGAAGTTCGCTGAGCGTAATAAATGTTGCATGGGGAGCACAACGCAATGCACGCGCAGCAAGCAAAGCTTTTTGTGGTCCAACAACATATTGCACACGTGCCGAGCGAACAGCATTTCCCAAACCACGCAGCCCGAGCCCGCGGTCGGCAATGACTGT
>JABMMV010000198.1 GCA_013205145.1 bacterium | reverse complement strand
CCCTCCGGGTTCTCACCAACATGATCACGAGAACTCGCCAGCACACGAGGAACCGGAACCCCAGCTGCATACGCCGCTTCGAGCACACCCACTTCTACATGCATGTCACGTGGAGAGGTCAGGCGTTGGCGCTGAATGATGCGATGTTCATTTCTTACATGAAAGCTCCATGTTTCGCGCGATGCCCCACCGGTCAGACGACGCATATGCGTGATTCCGTCGAGCCCAGTGGCTGCGGTAATGGCCAGCGATAACTCTTCTGGCGTTGAGGGGAAACTTTCCACGATGCAACCTTATTACCCACCACAAGTGATTACTGTGGCAGCGTGGTCACTGACTCTCACTTTGTGTTATCGCTACGCAATATCACCCTGCAACGCGACACCAACACCATATTGAACAATGTCTCGTGGAATATTGCCAGGGGTGAACACTGGGTGGTGCTCGGCGCCAATGGTTCGGGGAAAACCTCGCTCATGCTCATTGCTGCTCTGTACCTACACCCGAGTGCAGGCGAAGTTGTGGTTGAGGGTGAACGACTCGGCGACACCGGAGTGCGCGAGTTACGCCAACGTATTGCTTACAACTCGGCCGCATTTGCAAGTGAAATTCGCCCCCAGTTGCGCGCTTATGAAGTGGTCATGACCGCTAAGAATGCCGCACTGGAAACGTGGTGGCACCATTACGAGGCAGCCGACAAGGAAAAAGCAATTCATTGCCTCAGCCAACTTGGCGTAGAGCACCTTGCTGAACGCGAAATTTCCACCCTGTCTTCTGGTGAGCAACAGCGAGTATTTCTTGCACGCACCCGCATGAATGAACCATCGCTTGTGTTGCTCGACGAGCCGAGTGGCCGACTAGACCTTGGTGGTCGCGAGCAACTCATTCATGCCCTCGAAGAATCCATTCAACACAGCCCGCACATATCGACGGCGCTCATTACTCACCACGTTGATGAAATACCACGAGGCATGACACACCTTCTTGCCTTGAAGGCAGGAGAAGTAATTGCCAAAGGCCCTCTTGCAGACACACTCTCTAGTGCACTTCTCACCGAATGTTTTTCCTGGCCACTGGAGCTCATTGAACGCGCCGACGGCAGGTTCAGCGCCCAGAGCGCGCAACCAGAGCCATGAGATTCTCTCGTCCACTTTCAATGTGATCTACCAAAACTTTTTCCAGTAGGCCGCCGGTCCACAGAGCACCCCCATAGAACAGCTCAACTCGCAGAGTGATTCCTTCATGACTCTCGATGAGGACACACGTCATGCGCCACGGGGCATGTTCACGACCATCTTTTTCACGCCTCTCAAACACAATGAGCTGTGGTGAATCGGTGGTGCGCTCCATGCGTAAACGTTTTGAGCGCGCAAAGGGTCCGAGTTTCGCCCGCAGTTCGACATCCCAGGCACCTGGTCCAGCTGTTGTTGCTTTGTGCACAAGCGGCATCCACCGCTCATATTCACCTAGATCAGAGACAAAAGGGCGAATAGCCGTGAGCGAAGTTGGAGCAACAAGCGTGGCTTCCGTTTTCATACGCGCATCACTTTTCGCGGCGGTCTTTATTACCAAAGGCACGATCGAGCAGACCTGGCGCTTTCTTTGGCTCATCGCCATTCAACACCGGTACTTCTGCTTCTGCAACGAGCTGTGGAGACCAGGGAATGGCACGCGTCTCTTCCATTAACGGGTCATCTTCAATTGGTGCCTCATCGAGCAGGGCCTGATTTTCCTTCGCAAAGAGTTGCGGTTGAATTTTTGACACTTTGCGTCGTACTCCACGTGAAGCAGTATCTTCATGCGCAGCGTCACCAGCCGGGGCGAGAAACAACCGCGGAATGCTCTCGCGCTTGTCGTCGATATGCCATCCACGTGGCACTACCAGTGCATTGGCATGACGGCGACATAAAATTCCGGTTCCAAAACTGACGTTCGGGTCGTACGTATTGAGCCACACAGCAAGGACCTGCGTGTTGAAGCCATACGCCACAGAAGCAGGTGCTGAGCAGTCGGGACGTTCGCAAAGCCGTGACACATGATCACGCTAGTACCACATGGCCACGAGATGAGGCTTTACTTTCATTTTCACCATGTCAATTTCTGACATAATAAAAATGATCTATGCGCCAGATACTTCTTCACATTGGGACCTTCAAAACTGGAACAACATCCTTTCAGCATTGGTTCAATGAGCATTCAGAAGTTCTCTACACCACAACAGGGGTTCGTTGGCATCAAGGCCAGTTTCCCGATTCAAGAGAAATTGCGGCAATTTGCTTGGATGCCCACAAAGAGACCCCAGCAATGGTCATTGGGTTTTTCCCACCCCGATTTTCTGAGGAATGGTTTACTTGGGCTGCAGAGGTACGCGCCAATATTCAACGTGAAATTGAAAGCAGCAATGACCCAATATTCTTTTCTTGCGAGGCTCTTTGCCTTTTACGCACCGATAGCGAACTTGAACGACTGAAGGAACTGTTTCCAGCAGATCGCACTCACATTATTGTCACCCTGCGTGATCCAAAAGATTTCCTTTCATCGTGGCGAAAGCATCTCCGGCAAGACTTTTATAAAAAAAGCAAAGATCCAACGTCATTTGCATATGTGAAAAAAGATTCTTGGCTCACGGACTACCAAGAATTACACAACGCTTACCTCAAACACTATGGGGACCACATCACCACCATCAATTATGAACGCGCTATTGCACTCAACGGATCAATCATTCCAGATCTCGCGAGCACCTTTAATGTAAATCATCAAGACCTACCCGAGTGGAGTAAGTACTTTCTCAACCAGGGCAATCGTCCTCCGCGCCAACCCATCAAAGGCCTCGCTCATCCTCAGCATTACATTCGGTTTTTCTTGTGGCGCATTCTAAAAACTATTAAAAAAATTATTCCACGGGCATAGACGCAATACGCTTCACACACGCATTACCCATACCCTGTCGGTCACGATACAACTCAGTGTCCATTGGGCATACGGCGTCGAAGGGTACGAGTTTCTGTACAACGGCCATGTGCGGCTGATCGCAGTTCACCTCGAATGCAGCTTCACCTGCATCAATATTGACGCAAGACCCACCCTGCAAAATATTGTCGGGTGCGCCCGGAGGCTGCGGTGAGCTAAAGAGAGACAAGATGACCACCACAAGTGACCCACATACAATGAAAAGCACAACAAATTTCCAAGGGAACCTTGCCGGCTCATATACCTGCACCGGCATCGGTGGCACTTGCACGTCAGATACACCGAACCCAATGGCTAAAGTTTTGTCGTACTCCCGACGTCGATCACTGCGAGACAAGATTTCCCACGCAGCCGAAACGGCAGAAATTTCTTCGGGGTCTACTTGGCTGCTTTGTGCATCGGGATGCAAGGCTCGCATTTTTTTTCGATACGCAGACCGCAATGTGGCGTAGTTGGCGTCTGGGCGCGCACCAAGAACTTCGTAATGATTGAGACTTTTCTTTTGGGCGGGCACAACGCCACACGTTACGTCAGAAAAAATTCAATAGCCCAACTCAGGGTCAATACAACCCACCAAGGGCTCGCCAGCCACATACCGATGAACATTTTCTGTAATACGAGCCGAGAGCAGCGGCACAGCCATGGCGGGAGTATTGCCAATATGCGGAGTGATGATGCAATTTGGCAACGACCATAAAGGGTGCTCGTCTGGCAGCGGCTCGGGGGAAGTCACATCTAAAGCTGCGCCACCAATTTCCCCTTCTTGCAACGCCCACACAAGATCTTCGGTGACAATGTGACGACCTCTCCCCACGTTCACCACCCAAGCATGCTTCTCCATTAATTCAAATTCATTGCGCCCCAAAATTCCTTCGGTATCTGGCGTGAGAGCCAAAGCCACAACAACAGCGTCGGCTCCAACAATTGCATCAACCAGATTCTCTGTGCCTACCACGGTCTGTACGCCCTCTAGCGGTTCTGCCGACAACCGCACCACGGTGATATTGCAATCGAATGGTTGCAGCAGTCGCACGAGTGATGTTGTGATGCCGCCGCCACCCAAGATGGTGATGTTTGCACCTAGTAAGTTTCGGCCCACCGGTGCAGTCCAACTTTTTTGACGGGCGTAATTTCCGATGTGTCGAAAGCCAGCAAGAAGTAGACCCAGTGCGTGCTCTGCAACAGGCTCGGCATACACGCCCTTACCGCAGGTCCAAACTCGATCATGGTTGACCAAGTGCATGAAGGCTTCGCTGCCAGCAAATGGCAATTGAACCCAATCGATGTGCGGATGTTCTATCAACAGGTTCTCGAGGGCCTCAATGGAATATGCCGCCGACCACACCAGCCCTGTTGCCTGAGATATATCTGTTACTTCCCCACCACCAGCAGTAACTGCATCGTGCACCCAATCGGGCGTAGTTGTCGGCGCAACGGCAATGCGAGCTGCAGTCATATTTAAGATTTTTTACGCACTACAGATGTATGACGATGCTCGCGACGCCGACTTAATGCCATCGCACCAGCCATGAGACCAATACTGACGAAGAGCAACATGCTGGCAAGCACATTAATTTGAGGGGAAATCTTTACCCGCGAAGCACCAAAGATTTGCAGGGGGAAAGTAACTAAAGAACCAGCATTAAAGAAAGTGATAATGAAGTCGTCAACCGATAGTGCGAATGAAAGCAAAGCCGCCGCCATAATTCCCGGCAAAATGAGTGGGAACGTCACCTTCCAAAAAGCTCGCGACGGCGTTGCACCAAGGTCTTGTGCTGCTTGCTCGAGGGTCCAGTCGAAACCGCGAATACGCGCCCGAACCGTGACCGCAACGAATGAAATTTGAAACATGACATGAGCAATGATGATGGTGAGATACCCGAAGCCAACACTGCGGTTGAGGAATAGCGTGGCTAGCGACGAGCCCAGAACAATTTCTGGAGCGGTCAGTGGCAAAATGAGAAATAAATTTACTGCTCCACTGGCTTTAAATTTATATCTGCTCAGCGATAGTGCAATGAGTGTTCCTAAAATTGTCGATATCACTGTTGCAATGAGTGCAATACGTAAACTCACCCACAGTGCACTCGTGAGTTCTTTCTCCACAAATGGGTGTGCCCAGTTGTCTAGGGTGAAGTTTTGCCACTTGATGTTGTATTTCCCTTTTGGTTCATTGAACGAAAAAAGAACGATGACAAAGATGGGAACAAATATGTATAGCAACGCCGCGCCTGCAGCAATGTTCACGACGCGTTGACCAGCCTTTTGCCTCTTGCTAAATGCGGTACTCATGCGAGGTCTTCTGTTCCCATAAATTTGGTGTAGATGAGGACGATGATGGTGATGATGATCATTAATACAAACGACATCGCAGACGCAACCGGATAATTCAATTGACGCAAGAACTGATCTTGAATGGAGTTACCAATCATTGTTGTTTGTGGGTTTCCCAAAAACTGCGCGTTCACAAAGTCGCCAGCGGCAGGGATAAAGACCAAGAGACCACCGGCAAAGAGACCCGGGAGCGACAAGGGCAGAACAACTTTGCGAAATGCCTGTGAAGCCGACGAATAGAGGTCCATTGCCGCATCGACAAGTCGAACATCAATTTTTTCGAGGCTCACATAAATTGGTAGCACCATGAACGGCAAAAAGTTATAGGTGAGACCGCCAATAACTGCCGCCGGGGTGTTCATAAGTTTTCCATTTTGCATAATGTTGAGCCATTCGAAAATGCCCGACAGTTGCAGAGTGTTGATAAGTGAAACTACTGGACCTTCATCGGCGAGAATGTTGTTCCACGCCAAGGTACGAATGAGATACGACGTGAAAAATGGGACCACAACAAGACCTAAAAGAATGTTGCGATACTTTCCCCCACGAAATGCAATAAAGTATGCAAGTGGATAGCCAATGACAACCGTCAGCAGTGTGGCGATGCCGGCATAACTAAAACTGCGAATGAACTGTGGCCTGAATTTTGTGAGAGCAATGCGGTAGTTCTCAAAGTTCCAGGTGAAATCGGGGAAGAAATCGAAACGTCCAGTTTTACTTGAGAGCGACATCACCACCATCGACCACAAAGGAGCAAGAAAGAAAAGACACAGCCAAATAATTCCTGGCTTCAAAAGCCCGTAGGGCGCAAGCGATTTACGCGCCTCAAGCCCACCCGCAAATGCGGTATAAATGAGCCCTATCGCCATGGCCAGCATTGCCACAGCCACGAGCAGCGCGCTCGGACCTTTCACCCACTGAGCAGCAAGAGCAACCGCGCCCAGACCAAGGCCCATCATGACCCCGAGGCCTACGTTTTCTGGGCGCGACGATAGAGACACGCCCCATTTTTTCCCCGCCGAAACTACTGATGTCACTGAGTGTTAGAAATTATGCGCCTGTAACAGAAGCAAAAGCTTCATCGAACTTGGCTTCTTCCTCTTCGGCTAGCGCACCCCAACTTTGCAGACGACCGAACGTTGCCGTATCTGGGAAAAGGAGTGGATCTTCTGCAAGTTTCGCATTGTCTCCACCCATCTTGACCAGTTCCTCTTGCACACCTTTCACAGGAGAGATGTACTGCACAAACGCTGTTAACCGAGCTGCGTTTACTGGGTCATAAAGGAAGTTCATCCACTTGGCAACCGGGCTTGTATTTTCCGAACCCTTCATAAAAACCATGGTGTCGAACCAGCTTGTGCCGCCTTCTTCAGGAACTATGAACTTCACGTCGGGGTTGTCTTTGGTAAGTTGCAACACGTCGCCAGACCAAGCAACACATGCAGCAAAGTTGCCGGCACTGAGGTCGTCAACATAGTCGTTGCCGGTGAAGGAACGAATTTGACCCTCACTCTTTGCCTTTTCCAATTTGTCAAAAGCAACCGACGCTGCGTCGAAGGTGGAGATGTCGGCAATTTTTTTACCTTCACCCATGAGAATGAGGCCAATGGTGTCGCGCATTTCGGTGAGCATGCCAATTTTTCCCTTGAACGCTGGGTCGAATAAATCGGAAACACTCTTCAACTCGCGACCCGTAATTTTTGAGTTGTAGGCAATGCCAGCAATGCCCGATTGGTAAGGCAAGTGATATTCGTCGTCTTTGTCCCACGACTGGCCACTCAAGTCATCACGCAAGTTGACGAAGTTAGGAATATCGGCTTTCGGGAGCTTCTGCACCCAATCGAGTTGCAGCAGTCGAGCGGCCATCCAGAATGTTGGCGCCAAAATATCGGGGGCAATTGTTTTACCCTTCGACATCTCTGGCTGAATCTTTGCGAAGTATTCGTTGTTGTCATTGAATGCTTCGGTGTACTTCATTGATACACCTGACGCTGCTTGGAAAAGACCAATGGTTTCTTCATCCATGTAACCAGGCCAGTTTTCAAAGAACAATGAATTGCCATCGCCTTCGCCAGCCGTGTTGGCTGTTGAACCGGAATCGCCACCACATGCAGCAAGTAAAGCCGGCAAAGAAAGGGCACCAGCGCCCATGAGCCCACCGCGAATAAGGAAGTCACGACGATTGAGCCGCGATGCCTTGACGGACTGTGGAGTTGTCGTGCGACGAGTATTCATGGTGGCTCCTTCATTCATACAGCGGGGCTGCAGATTCTTTGTGTGGGTTATCACTTCTCTTTGGTGAGAGGGCTATGGACTGAACAATGAAACGATAGTGGAAATATCTCAGCAAATGAGCATTACAAAGCGGCCTCAATGGACTCGAGGTTGGTAGTGGTAGCGCCCGCTAGATCTGGCCACCCGTCGAGCACATACGGTGAAGTAGCAAGCCACGAGAGCCACACAGAAGCCCCTGGGCGCAAAAACGGCAGGTCGACATCGCCTCCGACCACCGCAGTCACTTCGGTGCCATTGTCGAGCTGCAACACCAGGCGTACAGCCGAGCCCTGAAAGACCACATCGGTCACCTCGGCTTGAAGTGCATCGCTTGTAGGGCGCTCAACGGTGACATGAAGATGCTCTGGGCGCAACATGACAGTTACT
>JABMMV010000020.1 GCA_013205145.1 bacterium | reverse complement strand
TAGTCCGGAGACATACGCCTCAAGCACTTCGATATAGCGTTCCAAACTAAAAATAAGAGTGACATTGATGCTGAATCCTTGCGACACAAGGTCTTCAATTGCTATCAATCCATTTTTAGTAGCAGGTATTTTAATGAGTACGTTCGGTGCTATCAGACGCTCACGCAGTTCAATAGCAGCCTGTATGGTTGCGTGCTCATCGTACGAGAGGTGAGGGTCGACCTCAACGCTCACATGGCCATCTTGGCCATTACTCTTTTGAAACAGCTGTGCAAATATATCGGCAGCATCAGCAATATCTTTGAGGACGAGTGCCCAATACGTGTCGGCAACCGACAAATGATGATGCGCTAATTCAGATAACTGTTCGTCGTATTCCGCAGAGTCTTGAATTGCTTTTTGGAATATTGTCGGATTTGAGGTTAAACCCCTGACTCCCATTTCTAAGTAGCGTCCTAATTGCCCTGTTGTTATATAACTGCGCCGCAAATTATCGAGCCATGGACTTTGGCCAAATTTTTCGTACAGATCTACAAGACGCGACGTGGAACTTTCAGCCATACCTATGAATGTAGTTGAATTGCGCGATCGGCGACGTTGCTCGCTGAAATGCCAAAATGCTCTAGCGCCTGAGCGCCCGGGGCACTTGTTCCAAAACTTTCGATGCTCACCATGTCGTCGACGTATTTTTCCCATCCGAAAGATACGCCAGCCTCAACTCCAATAATGGGGATGTCGTGGGGAAGCACTCGGGCCTTGAAATCTGCTGGCTGTTGATCAAATAGTGAGAAACACGGCGCCGATACCACGTTGGCCGACACCCCACGACTCGCCAATATTTCAGCAGCCTCTAGGCACACAGATACTTCGCTACCCGTTCCCATTAAAACAAGATCGGGCGCCTCGACGGAGCGAATAATTGCCGCACCTGTTTTCACGGCGGAGCCATCGCTGATGATGGGCAGGTTTTGACGACTCAAGATGAGTGCCGTCGGACCATCGAACGCAAGTGCTTGCATCCATGCTGCTGCAGTTTCGTTACCGTCACAAGGACGTATGACCTGCAAACCTGGGATGATGCGCAAAGAGGCCAATTGTTCTACTGGTTGGTGTGTTGGCCCATCTTCGCCTACCCCTACCGAGTCGTGGCTGAAGATAAACACAACTTTGGCCTTGCTGAGCGCTGCCAGGCGTAGCGATGGTCGCATGTAATCGGCAAACACGAAGAAGGTGCCCACAACGGGCAGCACCATTCCATGCAACGCCATACCGTTGGCAATTGAGCCCATGGCGTGCTCTCTGATTCCGTAATACAACTGCTTGCCCGAAGGGTTTGAGCCGCTGAATGCAACCTCTCCTGCGAGCTTTGCCCCGGTATTGCCTGTGAGGTCGGCAGCGCCGGAAAGCAATTGAGGCAATACCTTTGCGGCTTCTTCAAGAACTTTTTGAATGGCGACTCGTGTGGCGGGAGTTTCATTTGGGCCAAATACTGGCAAGACCGATGACATCTTCTGAACAATTTCTCGAGAGGAGTAAGCGGCGAGTTCTGCTGTTTTCTTTCCTGAAACACTTTGCCACTGTGCATAAGCGTCCTTATTGCGGTTCAGAGCATGCTCTCTATGTTGCTGAACAATTTCGAAAGGCGCCCAAAATGGTTCATTGGGCATACCAATTATTTCTTTGGTTCGCACGATGTGCTCTTCCATAAATGGATTTCCATGTGCTGCATGTTTGTCAGTGAAATCTGGTGATGGGAAACCAATATGTGTTGGCAAAATAATAAGAGTCGGTTGTCCGGCGTGCCCGCGCGCTTGCATGAGGACTTTCTCTAAGGCATCGCAGTCCTGCGAAATATCTGTGCACTCGATGACATTCCACTGATACGAGCGGAAGCGTTCTGCAACATTGTCTGAACTTGTGAGGTCTAATGCTCCGTCAATGGTGATCTTGTTCGCATCAAAAATTGCGACTAAGTGATCGAGTTTCAAATGACCCGCCAAAGAGCCCGCTTCGTGGCTGATGCCTTCCATCAGGCAACCGTCGCCAACAAGCACATAGGTGTGATGGTCAATGAGTTCGCTACCTAGTTGAGAACGCAGGTGCGATTCGGCAATTGCCATGCCAACTGCATTTGCAAAACCTTGGCCGAGCGGTCCAGTCGTGACCTCGACTCCGGTGGTGTGACCAACCTCTGGGTGCCCAGGGGTCAAGGAACCCAATTGACGAAAGTCTTTAATGTCGCCAATCTCCAACCCATAGCCGTTAAGAAAAAGGTTCGCGTATTGCAAAATAGACGCGTGGCCATTGGACAGAATGAAGCGGTCTCGGTTAAGCCACAAAGAGTCGGCGGGGTTGTGATTCATCACGCGCGAATACAGGACGTGGGCAAGAGGAGCGAGGGTCATAGCAGTTCCCTGGTGGCCACTTTTCGCGTAAAACGGCGCGTCCATCGCGAAACCGCGAATAATGGCAATTGCGTTCGTATCGAAAGATGCGGCATCGAGTGATCCGACTTGAGGAGCTGTTGTCACAACCAAAGACTAATCGGCGACAGGGGGGAGAAGGGTTAACGGCACGATGTGCCACGCATCTTGATTGAGACGGCAGTGAGCGAAAATTTGACAATATTCTGTAAATTCAAGTTCGGCACGCACAAGTCGATAGGTAAATTTCCCCGGGTCAACGCGAAATGGGTTGACGTTACGCGCAATTTGCTCGCTGTCATGCGAAATACCTTTGCGGAAAACAACCTCAAAGATTCCCTCGCCTTTTTCGTCAGGTTCGCAGAATATGAGAGCGACAAAATGGGGCGTGAGCGTGAGCGGCAGATCACCCTGCGCAACTGTCGAAAAGAATGCCCCTGTGATATCGATGCGAGTGGCAGGACCCGCAACCTGTCGAGTTTCAAAATTGTCCATGAAGAGGCTAGAAACGAGATGCATTCAAGGAAATATACTCAAGGCGCACTCTGTAAGCCCAGTTGATTGTGGCTAAAGAACTAATCTTTCGCCATGAGCACTTTGTCAGAATTCGCCAGTAAAGAAATCCTCGCACGGCATGGTCTCCCTATTTTGCAAGAGAGAGTTGTCTCCAGCAGCGCTGAAGTGGCCGAAGTGTTGGCTCAGATGAGTTTGCCTGTGGTTGCAAAGCTCTGCGGCCCCTCAATTGCCCATAAAACCGAGCGTGGGCTCGTCAAGTTGAATCTTCAAACAAATGACGACGTGAGTAAGGCTGTCGATGATTTACTTGCTGCGGCAGTGCCTGCCGATGGGGAAGTGGAAGTTCTTATCGCGCCCATGGTCAAAAGCAGCCGTGAGTTCATTGCTGGCGTTGTACGCGATGCCCAATTTGGTCCGAATGTCATGCTTGGAGTGGGCGGCGTTCTGGCAGAAGCTATCGCTGACGTTGTATTCCGACCGGTTCCACTGAGTTCACACGATGCCCATGAAATGGTGGCCGAGCTACGTTCTCAAAAATTGCTGGACGAATTTCGTGGTGAACCAGCGGTCTCTGTTGACGCACTGGTGAGTGTGTTATTGGCACTGTCGAATGTCAGTGTTGAACGTTCCGATATTGCATCTATTGATCTCAACCCTCTACTTGTTACTAGTACGGGCGAAGTGGTGGCTGTCGATGCACTCGTAGAAATTGAAGATGCATTCACCACGCCAACAAATCAAACAATTGCTTCATCGGTTCTAGATGATGAACATTTCCGTGCTCTTTTCGAGCCAAAGGGTGTTGTGGTGACCGGTGCTTCGAGTCATCCAGGAAAATTTGGATTTGTGTCCGTTCACAATATTTTGGCAAGTGGTTATTCCGGAGCAGTATTTGGTACCAACCTCTCTGAAGAAGAGGTACTAGGAATACAAACGGTGGCAAGTTTGGATGACATTCCCAAAGACGCTGCAGATCTTGTTTTCGTGTGCACACCAAGTGGCGCGAACCCAGAAATTCTTCGGGCGTGTGCACGTCGGGGCATTAAGGCCGCCTTTCTCACCTCTGCTGGTTATGGCGAAGCAGGAGATGAAGGAATTCGCTTAGAACAAGAACTCATTGCATTAGCTAATGAACTGGGAATTTTGCTCGCGGGTCCAAATGGTCAAGGCGTTGTAAGCACACCGACGCAACTGTGTGCGCAGATCGTTGCTCCGTATCCTCCTCGAGGTCGTATCGGTGTTGCCAGTCAAAGCGGGAACTTCGTTTCCAGTTTTTTGAACTATTCACGTCAAAGTGGAGTTGGAGTAAGTCGCGCGGTGTCTGCAGGAAACGCAGCGTGTGTGTC
>JABMMV010000197.1 GCA_013205145.1 bacterium | reverse complement strand
GGAGTATCTAGCGAGGGTCGCTGGGACAGCATGAAGAAACCTTTTCCGGTAACCGTTCCAAAGGAACGAACTGAGTATGTCTGCCAGCGCTCAACGGCAATGCTTTGGGAGCTAGAAATCCAAGGCACTACCTACATGTCGAGCAACAAGATTGTAGCGCAGGTGGCTGCAGGGTTACTAGTTCGGGAACTAGTCGGGAACAGCGGCAAAAAGGGCACGCACATTGTGACTATTGAGAGGCAAGCGGTGCCCTGTGCGACTAATGAAGCCCAATTGAACGCCTGAAACCGGGTCGAGCACAGTGAAGAGCTGCTCGTGGCCGTCTTTGTCGACAATGACGTCGGTGAGGAGGGGAACGCCAATTGCTGAGAGGGCCTGCTGTGTAAAGCCTGCATTGAGCACCTCAATAGCAATGTGCTGCACGCCTGAACCATGTTCGTCGAGATGTGCCTGCACTGCAGCATCGTTGCCGGCGCCGAGGAGGACAACCAAAACTCCGCCTGCCTCTGCGAGGAACATGTCTGTGTCGTCGGTGGACGACACGCGGAACCCCATTTGAGTAAAAAATGCACAAGCGGCGCTGATGTCGGTAACGGCCACAACAACGTGGTCGATGCGGCACGCAACGGTGTCGAGAGCGGAAGCGCCGTTCATTTCGGCATCTTTAATTGGTGCAGTTTCGTTGCGCCCGTGAGCAACTTCTATACGGTGTGTTTCTGCGAGCAGTGTGCGGAATATTTGTTCTGCAAAGTCGGCATCGACATTTTTGTTAATGGCCCACTGCCTGCGAGTGGTGAGTACTTCACGAACGCGTTGTGGCTGAATAACTGCTGCATCTACTTGCGACTTCACATCGGCGACTTCTTTGCACACTTCAAGTCGACGTGCGAGCAATTCAACAATGCCCTGGTCGATGCTGTCTATTTCATTGCGTAGCGACGACAGATGTTGTGAAATATCGCTCATTTTTTTATGTGCGCAGTCAGCAATCGTTCAACATGTTTGGCCAGTACGTCCATTTCAATATTCACTCTGTCGCCTGTGTGGCGCACGCCAAGTGTGGTGACTTCACAGGTGTGGGGAATGACAGCAACATCAAAAGTGTCATCGCTCAAGTTGAACGCGGTGAGACTGATGCCGTCGACCGTGACTGAACCTTTCTCAACGAGATACACCATGAGTTCAGGAGCGATGCGGATGCGTAGGTCGGGAGCAGCTTGAACCACTGTTCCGACGCCATCAACATGGCCAAGCACAATGTGTCCGCCAAGCCGCTCACCAAGAGCCATGGGGCGTTCAAGGTTGACCACGGCGCCATCTTCAATATCGTTCAAGTTGGTCCGTAAATAGGTCTCTTCACTCACGTCGGCTTCCCACCAAGAGGGGTTGGCGGCGGTGTCTGACGACACCAGGGTGAGGCAGCAACCGTTTACAGCTATGGAGGCGCCGAGTTCGCTGCCTTCGAGCACTGTTGACGCAGAGATGCGTAATCGGGGTCCGCGCCGCGAGATGACCTGCCCAAGTTCTTCAACAATTCCTGTGAACATGGCGCAAGGTTACCCGTCGCAGGTTGGTGGTGTCGTGTCTATTCCCTAGCCTGTAGAGGTCGAGCAAGGCCCATCCCAACGAAAGAAGGGGCGAGCGTCGCTTAGATGCCCGTGGCCAAATGGCTGCGAGCGACCCACCTTATATACAAAGTGAGGCACCAATGTCAGAAAAGGCACCAAAGCAGACCACCATCGCCGTGCACCAACAGCACGCGACCGATACCGGCTCTCCAGATGTTCAGGTTGCGCTCCTTACGGATCGCATTAATCAATTAACTGGCCACTTGAAAGACCACCCAAAAGATCACCACTCGCGTCGTGGACTTTTGATGTTGGTTGGCCGTCGTCGCCGCATGCTCGATTACGTACGCGACCGTGATGTTCAGCGTTACCGCGATCTCATCGCAAAACTTGGTCTTCGTCGCTAATCAGCGTCGCCCACTCTGGCTAGGTATCCCCAAAAGGTGGGGATACCACAAGCAGAATAGAAACCAGAAATAAAGAAGCGAGCAACCGTGAGTCGGTTGTCAGTCGCCTAGCCCGTGGCCCTTGTTGGGTCACGAGATTGCCGACTGGGAACCGTCATTGTTGCTCATTTGACCCCGTCTCATCTTTGAGCGCAAACATATATAAAAGGAGGACACCATGGCTGATGCCATCCGCGTGTCTGGTGCCGTTTCAGGTACCGATAAAACTCTGTCTTTTGAGACAGGAAAACTTGCCCAGCAGTCACAGGGTGCAGTCGTTGCGAGCCTTGGCCGCACAACCGTACTATCCACCGCAAACGCCGCAAAAGGCGTTCGCGATGGCATTGACTTCTTCCCACTCACCGTCGACGTAGAAGAGCGTGCATATGCAGCAGGAAAAATTCCTGGCGCATTTTTCCGCCGTGAAGGTCGCCCAACAGAAATGGCAATTCTTACTTGCCGTCTCACCGACCGTCCGTTGCGCCCTGCATTCCCCGATGGCTACCGCAACGAAACGCAAATTGTTCTCACCATCATTGGTGCCGACCAGGAAAACCCACACGACATCTTGTCCATCAACGCTGCATCTGCATCGCTCATGATTAGTGGTATTCCATTCGAAGGCCCAATTGGAGCTGTGCGTGTTGCTTACAGCACAGCAGGCGAGTGGATTCCACACCCCACCTTCGAAGAGAGTGAAGCAGCAACATTCGAACTCGTTGTTGCTGGTCGTCAGCTCGACGACGGCGATGTTGCAACCATGATGGTAGAAGCCGGCGGCACCGAGAAGAGCTTCTCGTACTATGCCGATGGTGCACCAAAAGTAAATGAGCCTGTATTGGCAAGTGGTCTTGAGGCATCGAAGAAGTGGATCAAAGAGTCCATTGGTTTGCAGCGCCAGCTTGTAGCAAGTGTTATTGCTACAAAGGGCCCAATTGAGCCACTGAAGTACACTCCAGTTCTTGACTACTCACCAGAAGTATTTGCCGCTGTAGAAGGTGTAGCCACCACAAAGCTGGCTCCAGCAGTTGCTATTTCATTGAAGAGTGCTCGCAATGAAGCAATTGATGGAGTAACCGCAGAAGCTCTTGCAGCATTATGCGGAACTTCTGATGCACCTGGCGCATTTGCTGGTCAGGAAAAAGGCGTGAAAGAAGCTGTGCGCAGCTTGACCAAAAAATTGGTACGTAAGCGCATTGTTGAAGAAGGCATGCGTATCGACGGTCGTGGACCTCGCGATCTTCGCCCTGTCACTTCTGAAGTTGGCATTTTGGCAACAGCACACGGAACAGGTCTTTTCCAACGTGGAGAGACTCAAGTAATGAACGTGTGCACACTCGCAATGCCGCGCATGAATCAGTTGCTCGACACATTGACTCCTGACACCACCAAGCGTTTCATTCATCACTACAACATGGCCCCATGGGCTAACGGCGAAACAGGCCGCGTTGGTTCACCTAAGCGCCGCGAAATTGGGCACGGTGCATTGGCCGAGCGTGCATTGTTGCCAGTAGTGCCAAGCCAAGAAGATTTCGCTTACACCATTCGTTTGGTGAGTGAAGTGATGTCGTCGAACGGTTCCACCTCGATGGGTTCGGTTTGTTCAGCAAGCCTCTCGCTCATGGACGCTGGAG
>JABMMV010000196.1 GCA_013205145.1 bacterium | reverse complement strand
GTCGAGCCCTGCAGTGGGTTCATCGAGCAGCAACACATCTGCACGGCGCGCAAGCACTTGTGCCAAATGCGTGCGCTGTTGCTGACCGCCAGAAAGGTCTCGCAATGGCCGCGACTTGTAGGCAATAGCACCGGTACGTTCCATTGACTCATGCACAATGCGGTGATCTTCGGCGCGTGTACGCCTGGTTAAACCCAAGTGTGCATATCGCCCCATTGCAACAACATCTTCTACGCGCAGTGGCAATGTATGCGATGACACCGGATGCTGCGGCAGGTAGCCCACCAAAGAATGTTGTGTACCTGGTTCGCCACCAAGCACTTTGACCTCGCCACTTTGAGCTGCCACTAACCCAGCAAGTGTTTTCAACAATGTCGACTTACCAGAGCCATTAGTACCAATGAGCACTAACAACTCACCTGGCTGAAGAGAAAAATTCAAGCCTTCAACAATGGGCCGATGCCCGTAACCCACTGCGAGCCCTGTTGCTTCTATGCGCGCGCTCATGACACGTGCACATGTCCGTGCATGTGAGGTTGGTCGTGGTCGTGATGAATGTCTTTGCGATGTGCCTGCCAACGCCGTACTTCAACAACAATGGCGCACAACGTGAAAACGAGTACCGAGCAAAAGACGATGCTGGCCCCAGCAGCAACGTTGGCGTGATAGCTCACCAACAAACCAACATAAGTAGAGAAAATACCGACAACTGCAGCAACCGCCATCATGATTCCGATGCGACGTGCGAAAAGCGCACCCGTTGCCGAGGGCGCTATGAGAAGACCTAGAACCAGCAATGTGCCAACCGTTTGAAAACTTGCAACAACAGTGAGGGCAACCATTGCCAACATAATGTTGTGATACTTCTTCACCGAGAAACCCGATGTTTCAGCGAGCCCATCATCAACTGACAACAAGAGAAATGGTCGTCGACACAGCCAAGCAGCGGCGGCTACTACAAGAAGAGCAATGAACTGCCACACAAGGTCGGAGTTGCTGACGCCCAGCACTTCACCGAACAAAATGTTGGTGAGATCACCTGCGAATGAACTCGAACGCGACTGAATGATGACACCTAGTGCCAACATGCCCACAAACAACAAGCCAATTGCCGTGTCGCCAGATAGTCGGTAGCGACGTGTCACAACACTGACGCCCGACATCATGACACCTGCACCAATTGCAGCTCCGAGCACTCCAGAGAATCCAAATAGCAGCGCTGCGGCAACACCGGGAACCACACCGTGAGCCAGCGCGTCACCCGCGAAAGCCAAACCGCGCAATACAACGAATGTTCCGGCTACAGCACAGATTGCAGAAACAAGAATGCCTGCATACAACGATTGACGCAAGAACTCGTTGTCGAGAAATGGTCCAAAGAGAAAATGTGCCACAGCGCTAGTTCACCAGACTCACGAGAGCCCAGTGGCGATACTGCTAGCCAGGTTCAACATCATTTCCTTGTAGCCACTGCCGATAGGAAGAACATGCGTTGATAGCTCTTGCAGTTTCACACCGAGTTCTTTGCTCAACAACGCAGCCACATCGGCAGGCGTGCCCAATTCGGTAAAGATGACTTTCACATTTTCTTGCTGCGCGAGTTTTTTTAATGCTGCAAGATCGCCAGCCGATGCTTCGGCAGCGGTTGAGAAACTTGGAATGACTGCACCCACCACAGTGCAGCCGTAACGCGCTGCAAAATACTGCAATGAGTCATGACCCGTTACCAAAGTGCATTCGTCTACTTCAGAAAGTGTTGACGTAATGCTGGCGCTTATATCTTGCAATTCCTTCACTAGGTTTTGTTCTTCTTGTGCCAAGTCAACCTTGAGTACCTTTTCCAATGCAGTAGTTAATGCAGGAACTGCCTCCGCCAATGTTTCAGGGTCTAGCCAAATGTGTGGGTCTTTACCGCCACCATGGCTATGCGCATCACCTTCAGATGTGAGCGACCTCAGGGTGACGTAATCAGCAATATGAAATACAGGCACACCAGACTTCTCGGCTTGTACCAATGTGTCTTCAAGTCCTTCTTCTAGATCGAGCCCGTTCGACACAACAAAAGATGCGTTGTTCAATTCTTCAATGTCTTTTGCCGATGGCGAAAAATCGTGCTGGTCTTGTCCGTTAGGAATCAACACCGTCACAGTGGCCGCGTCGCCAACAAGACGCGACACCACGTCGCCAAGTGCGCTGTAAGTAACTACAACCGATGGAGTTATTGCTGGCGACGACGAGCCCCCTGAAGTGCAGCCAGCAACCAAACCAATGAGCGCCACAAGGCAGGCGAACCGGAAATGCTGGAACATCAGCTCAATATAATGAGAATGATTCCTATTTCCACTTTTCAAGCTCAAGCAGCCAGGTCTTGCGCTCAAGACCTCCGCCAAAGCCCGTTAAAGAGCCATTGGCACCCACCACCCTGTGGCACGGCAACACAATGGCAACTGGGTTGCGACCGTTGGCGCCGCCGACCGCCCGCACCGCTGCGGGCCGCCCCACCCATTTTGCCTGTTGCCCGTACGACGTTGTCTTGCCATATGGAATACGGGTGAGCGACTTCCACACATCAACTTGAAATGGAGTGCCGTGAAGATCGAGTTGCACCTTAAATACAGTGCGCTGACGTGCGAAATACTCATTGAGTTGCTGTTCCACAACATGCACAAAGTCAGTTGCTTGCTTGAGCTCTGTCTTACTAAATGAATTGACCACAGCAAATCGCTCAACGGTGTCGTTTTCAAATTGCACACCGGTGAGACCACGTGGCGAAGTGCTGAGTAGAAGATCCCCGATGGGCGAATTCACTTGCACCATCAGCGCAACTTGCATTGGCTTCATCTGTTGAGTTTGTCACATGAACGACCTAACTCCCTTCGCGACACTCATCAGTTGTAGTGTGCAACGGTCATGACAACACAATCCCCCGATGCTGACGGTGCCTACACCCGACGCCAAATTCTCATTATTTTTAGCGGCATCATGGCCGGCTTGAGCTTGGCCTCACTCGACGGCACGGCAGTAAACACAGCGCTTGCCACCATGGTTGCCGACCTTGGCGGCCTCAGTGCTTACGCGTGGATTGGCACCTCGTATTTGCTCACATCCACTGTTGCTAATGCACTCTTTGGCAAATTAAGTGACATTTATGGTCGCAAGCGACTTTTTCAAATAGCAATCATTACTTTTCTTGTTGGCTCAGTTGGTTGCGGAATTGCGCAGTCCATGTTGACGCTTATTTTTTCTCGCGGAGTTCAAGGAATTGGTGGCGGCGGGCTCATGGCCATTGCATTCGTCATCATTGCCGATGTTGTTCCACCGCGAGAGCGCGGGCGCTACGTAGGCCTCATTACCAGTGTTTTTGCGGTCGGAAGTGTTGCGGGTCCACTAATGGGTGGATTCTTCGTTGAACAACTGAATTGGCGATGGATTTTTTTCATCAACATCCCTATTGGCATAGTTGCTCTCGTCATTACGTCGAGCGCTTTACGCATGCCAGTACTACGCCTCGATCGCAAGGTTGATTACCTAGGTGCAGCACTGCTCACCAGTCCAGTGACGTGTCTCATTTTGTTTTTGTCGTGGTCGTCAAAAGATTACGGTTGGGGCTCCGCTATTTCAGTTGTTCTTGCAATTGCAGCAGTATTGCAAGCAATTGGTTTTGTGCAATGGGAAAAGCGCGCTTCAGAACCCATCATGCCGCTGCACCTTTTCCGTATTGATGTTTTAAGGGTGACTCTTCCACTTGTCACATTTACTGGCGTCATTATTTTCGGGGCAAATGCCTTTATTCCGCTCTACCTACAAGCAATTACCGGGTACTCACCAACCATTTCCGGACTCCTATTAGTACCCATCATGGTTGGCGTCACTCTCATGAGCGTTTCCACCGGTCGTCGCATGTCGATCACCGGAAAATATAAGCACTGGCCAGTATTCGGAGCGGCATCGCTCAGCATTGGCATGGTGCTTTTATCTCAAATGTCACGTAGCGGTCTTGGCCTTGCTTCAGCACTCATCGGCATGTTTTGCATTGGTGTTGGCATTGGCAGCATCATGCCAACCGCAACTCTGACTACTCAAAATGCTGTTGAATGGAGCGACCTCGGTGTGGCGAGTTCAGTCATTACCTTTTTTCGCACACTCGGTGGCGTCGTTGGTCTCGCCGCATTCGGAGCGCTACTGAATTCAAATGTTGACGGAAAAATTGATGAAAAATACCTTCAAGCCCCGCGACAAATAAAGAACCTTGCCGAACCGCTACGCAGCGATGTGCTTCGCATTCTTGGAGATGGAATTACCAACCTGTATGCCGTGGCGATACCCATTGCCATTGTGGTGCTTATTATTGCTACTCGATTACCAGAGCGCCCACTTCGGGAAACCTCTGGCATGCAAGAAAGCATTGCAGCAGAGTAATTATTCGCTAGAAGCTTTTGGCTCTTTAGGCAAACCAAGTACACGCTCTCCAACAATGTTGCGCTGAATTTGGCTAGTGCCACCCCAAATGGTTTCAGAACGCGAGAAGAAGAACGTCGACATCATTGGGCTCACGGGGTAGCCCGCACGGCGCCTGTCGCGTGAAGTTCCGGGCCACGAGCCAATGTCGGAGCCAGCATCGACCAACATTGCTTCTGCACCAAAAATATCGAGTGCAAGCTCTAACGCTGTTTTGTGCATTTCTGACCAGAACATTTTATTTGATGCACCAAGCGCAGCAACACTGAGATCTTTTGTTTTGTTCACAGTGGCTGAAAGCGAACGTAAGCCATTGATACGAAGAATTTGAATTTTGGAGTAGTAGTTCATGAGGCGTTGACGAATCATTGGGTCATCAATGATGCCGCGACGCTTTGCTGCCGCCACCATCAACTTGTATTCCTCTTCAAAGCGGCGATAGCCAGTGGTTGCGCTCATGCCACGCTCGAAAGCAAGTGTGCTGTTTGCAACTTGCCAACCGTTGTTCACGCCACCAACTACGTTGTCTTTCGGGCAACGGGCATCGGTAAAGAACACTTCGCAAAACTCTGCGGTGCCATCGGGCTGAACAATGCCACGCACTTCAACGCCTGGCTGCTTCATTGGCACTAACAAATAAGAAATACCCTTGTGCTTTGGCGAATCGGGGTCGGTACGTGTGAGCAAGAAGCAGTAGTCGGCGTGGTGACCCTGAGTGGTCCATACCTTTTGACCGTTAATAACCCACTCGTCACCGTCGAGTACCGCAGTTGTTTTCAAACTTGCCAAGTCGCTGCCGCTGTTTGGTTCGCTAAAGCCCTGACACCAACTTGACTGACCGCGAAGAATCTTTGGCAAGAAATCTTTTTTCTGCTCTTCGGTTCCCCACTGCAAAATAGTTGGGCCTACAAGAGTGTCGCCAAAGAAGTCGGCGCGCATAGGTGCTTTTGCATTAGCGAACTCTTCAGCTAGCACCACACCTTCCATGATGCTCAAACCGCGGCCGCCGTATTCCACTGGCCACGTGGCGCAGATCCATCCTCCGCCGTACAACTTTGCGGGCCATGACTCATTGAACGCTTTGCGTTCTTCTGGCGTCATTTCAAAGCCAGCGTCGAACCACCCAGCAGGGAGATTCTCTTTCAACCAGGTGCGGATTTCTCCACGAAATTTTTCAGCTGCGGCGGGGTAAGTCAATTCCATTCCACCATCATTACCCACGGGTAGCCATTTTGCGCAGTGGATCGGAATTTACGTAGTTGTCACAATTGGCACACACTGCCGAGACACTCATTTTGTACGTTCTCTCCATGAGTTCCCCCGCTCCGGTTCCTTCTCCTCGTCTCAGCGGGCTTTCTGAGGCAGACCTCGCCGTTTTGCGCGTCCTTGTTCACAGAGCCGGGAGAATTACCAGCCGCGAAGACCTCAACAAACTGGCAGGACTCAGCGGCTCGCAACGACGCTGCGAGGCTGTGCTCGTCAATTTACGCAGGGCACTTGGCGATGGGGCCATTGTTACCATTCGCCGTCGGGGCTGGATGCTCGACAATTCGGTCGCAGCAATAGCAGTCACTCTGATTAACTCTTGATAGCCATGTTTGCAGCTAGCGCTTCTTCGTCTCTCGACATTGGCCGTCTTCTCTTTGAACTCGCCATTATCTTGTGCGGAGCAAAGGTCATTGCCGAAATCGCAGAGCGCTGTGGTGTTCCTGCCGTACTCGGAGAAATTCTTGCTGGAGTGGTCATCGGCCCCTCGGCGCTCGGCTGGGTCAGCCGTTCCGACACATTGTTTGTTCTTGCCGAACTCGGGGCAATTTTGTTGCTACTTCAAGTGGGCATGGAGATGGACCTCAAAGAGCTGCGCTCCGTCGGACGCGCTGCGCTCGGTGTTGCGGTTTTGGGAGTTGTTCTTCCCATGGGTTTCGGCATTTTGGGTGGAATTGCCATGGGCGAAGAAGCGCGCACTGCGCTGTTTGTTGGCGCCACGCTCACCGCAACAAGTGTTGGCATTACTGCACGTGTGTTCGGCGACCTGCGAGCGTTGTCCACCAAAGAAGCTCGCATTGTTTTGGGCGCAGCGGTCGCCGACGACGTACTTGGCCTCATTATTCTGACCGTTGTTTCACGAGTAGTGGAAAAAGGGTCAATTGGTATTGGAACCATCGCCTCTACAACTGGGTTGGCATTTGCATTTCTCGCCATCAGCGGTTTCGTGGGCTTCGCTGCCCTCCCCAAAATTATGGGAACGGTATTAAAGCGAGCAAGTTCTCCGGCAGCTGCTTCGGTCATTGCATTGGGAATCACTTTGGGCTTCGCGAGCGCTGCAGAAGCCGCACATTTAGCTCCCATCATCGGAGCCTTTGTTGCGGGTACTGCACTTGGTCGTTCGCCAGGGCATGAGCGTGTTGCGCGCGACATGTCGGCACTTGCTTCGGTGTTTGTTCCTATTTTCTTTCTTCAGATAGGCATCGATACCGACATTGCAGCACTCATTCGCCCTAAGGCCCTCGGCATTGCCGCAGTTCTTATTGTCATCGCAGTCGTCACAAAGGTTGTTGCTGGCTATGCAGCGCGCTCCACCGGGGCCGACACATTGCTGGTTGGTCTCGGAATGATTCCTCGCGGCGAAGTAGGCCTCATCTTTGCCACTATTGGCCTCAACGTTGGTGTATTTGATGATGATATTCATGCCGCACTCGTGCTCGTTGTACTTGTTACTACAGTCATTACTCCTGCTCTTCTTCGCTGGCGCTTGAACCAAGGTGAAACGTCTGAAATTGATCTCGATATCTCAGCTGAGAGCGAACCTGCTGATGGTTGGCTTGCAGTTCGCGACGGCTCAATTGCCCTTGCGGCCACTCCACCCACTTCAGCAAGTGTTGTTCTCTTATTACAAGCGGCTGCGCTAGCCACCGACAACAAGCCAAGCGAAGAACTCATGGAGTGGGTTGCTGAGCGCCGCACGCGCGATCTGCAGTGGAATCGTGAATCCACTACTCAGCTCTTGCATTTGCTTCGTGTTGGTTCACCTCGTTCGTGGAGGCTCATTGAAATTTCCGGACTTTTTGAACGTGCACTTCCCGAACTTGCTGAAGCCATTCGTCGGCGCACCAGCGATGTTTCTGAACTCGACCCAACATCCTCCTTGCGGTTCCCCACCGTGGAAGCACTGCGCGACGCGACTTCTGTAGCGAGTTCACAAAGCGACTCACTTCTTCTTGCATCATTTCTTGCCGACATCAACGACGGCTCAATGCCCATTAATCTCATTTTGCAAAAACTTGACCTCGATATTTTGTTTGCAAAAGAAGTGGAAGACCTCTTAAATGGTGCAGCACTGCTACGTGCAGGTGTAGAGCGTGAACCCCACCGCACAGACGAGCGCCTCATTCGCGATATTGCTCATGGTTTGAAGCGACCAGGCATTGTGGAACGAAGCCGGTTACTTGCCGATGCATTGGGCGGACTCGAGCCCTGGCAACACGCGGCAATGATCGATATCACGACTGGTGTTCAAGGAGTCCTTGCACATCCTGAACTATTGAGCGGCGAAAACGATTCGCTTGCCGATCTACGCCGCCGACAAACGAGCGAACTCACTAACGACGAGGCCCTACTAGATCGCGTTGTTCATGCGCCTACTACCTATGTTTTGGCACACGAGCCCGCAGAACTGCTAGAGCACGCCCGTCTCATTGAGCCTGCCCCACATGGCCGAAAGGTGCGCGTCACTGTGGAGCCAACACCCACTCCTGGCCAATACATATTGAATGCAGCCTGCCGCAACCGTCGCGGTTTACTGTCGCGTCTCTCTGGCGTTCTTGCCGACGAAGGAATTTCTGTTGTGTCTGCAAGCTTGGCAACGTGGCCCGACAATTCAGTGCTCGACACCTTTGTTGTTGAATCTCCGCGCCCGCCCGACCCAACTCATCTTGCCCGTCTCTTCTCGCGGTCATTGAAAGGGCGCTTGCACCCACGGAAATTGACTCTCGCAGCACCACAGGTAGCACTCGATAATTCAATTCATCCGTGGCACTCAGTTCTGCGTATTAGCGGACCCGACCAACTAGGCCTCTTGTCTGCAATTAGTTATGCGCTCAGCAATGCAGGCGTTCAGGTACATCATGCAGTGGTACAAACCAAAGATGGTTTCGTTGACGACGAATTTGAAATCTCCGATCGCATGGGCCACAAAATAGGTGACGACCGCGCCGACGCAGTACGAAAAGTGTTAAATCGCCTGAAGTAACACACCGTTAACACAACAACAAATACGCCACATTCCTGAAACATTGGGGCGACAGTTGTGAAATCTGCGCCCCGTAAGTTCTTCTCAAGAAGTGAACCACTCATGAGAAAGGAACGCAGTGAAACTCATCACCGCAATCGTGAAGCCATTCAAGCTTGACGACGTGAAAGACGCACTGAAGGCAATCGGCATCCAAGGGATGACCGTGTCTGAAGTACGCGGCTTTGGTCGCCAGGGAGGACACAGCGAAACTTATCGCGGTGCCGAATACACCATTGAGTTCGTACCCAAGGTACGCCTTGAACTCGTCATTGAAGACAACGACGTCGACAATGTTATTTCTGCAATACGTACTGCAGCTAACACTGGAAAAATTGGAGACGGAAAGGTATGGATCACAAGTGTTGAACGACTCATTCGCATTCGAACCGGAGAAGAGGGCCGCGATGCAATCTAAATCAAAATCACTTCTTACCAAGGTAATCAGTGGGTCTCTTTTGGCTACTGTCGTCACTGTTGCCGCATCCACAGCAGTATCCGCAGCCGAAGAGGGGCCAACTGCATCTGATGTTCAAGCGGTTCTAGACAATGTTTGGATTCTCATCGCGGCTGTGCTTGTCATCTTCATGCAAGCAGGATTTGCCCTTGTTGAAGCAGGACTCACTCGAGGAAAAAACGTCGCCAATATTTTCATGAAGAATCTGATGGACTTTGCTATTGGAGCACTTTTGTTCTTTGCAGTGGGTTACGCCATCGCATTCGGAGGGAACTTCACTGGAATCGGTCGGTTCCTCGGAGGCGACGGATGGTTTCTTGCAGGTGACGGAGTATTCACATACGGGAACTTAGATAAGTTCACCTTCTTTACATTCCAAGTAGCTTTCGCCGCAACAGCAGCAACAATTGTGTCTGGCGCGATGGCGGAAAGAACGAAGTTCAAGAGTTACGTTCTCTTCAGCGCGGTGATTTCAGCGATTATCTACCCCATCGTTGTTCGTTGGCAGTGGGGCGGCGGGTGGCTCTTCCAACTCGACACACCATTTCATGACTTTGCTGGATCCGCACTCGTTCACATGACCGGTGGCGTTGCAGCTGCTGTTGGAGCGAAGCTCCTCGGTCCACGCATCGGTAAATACGACAGCAACGGCAAACCACGCGCTATCCCTGGACACTCCATTCCATTTGCCATTTTGGGATGCTTCATCCTTTTGGTGGGCTGGTACGGCTTTAACCCAGGTTCTTGGCTTGGCGCAGACCCGGTTATTGGCAAAATTGCCGTCAACACCACCTTGGCCGGCGCTGCCGGCGCTCTCGTGGCGATGTTGGTCACTTGGAAACGCTCAGGCAAACCCGACGTAGCAATGACTGGTAACGGCCTTCTGGCCGGCTTGGTTGGTGTGACTGCTGGTTGTTGGGCCGTCAACGGGCTCGGTGCAATTGTCATTGGCGCTCTTGCCGGAGTCATCGTGGTATTTTCGGTCATTTTCTTCGACCGAATCCGTATTGATGACCCAGTAGGAGCAGTCAGTGTGCACGGTGTTTGTGGCGCTTTTGGAACGTTAGCCGTTGGACTTTTCTCGGCTACCGAAGTTGATGGCGTCGTCAAGAAAGGATTGTTCTATGGCGGAGGGGCCGACCAACTAGTGAGCCAAATCATTGGAGTCGTCTCCATTGCGGCATTCGTCCTCATCACCACAACCATTTTGTTCAGTGTCTTGAAAGCAACGGTCGGATTGCGAGTAAGCGAACAAGAGGAACGTGAAGGTCTTGACACCCATGAACACGGCGTTCCCGGGTACACCAAAGATTAGAAATACGAAAGAGGCGCCGTTGCACTTGCAGCGGCGCCTCTTTTATTTTCCATGTAACGTCCTTTCACAGGCACGAAACACTGCTGTAACAGTTCCTGAATAGTTTTTACATCTATGACAATTGATAGTGGCGCAACAGCATGGGTTCTTGTTTCAGCAGCTTTGGTGCTCTTTATGACCCCTGGTCTCGCCTTCTTTTACGGAGGCATGGTTCGATCAAAAAATGTCCTCGGAATGCTCATGCAAAACATTTTTGCTATGGGCCTCATCACTATCTTGTGGGCAACAGTTGGCTTTAGTCTCGCCTTTGGTGGTAGCGGGAAATATTTTGGAAATTTTGATTTCATGTTCTTAAAGGACGTTGCCAACATCCCGAACTTCCCTGGCTATGTTGACGACTTCGCACTCATCATTCCACCGCTCGCTTTCGTTGTGTATCAAATGATGTTCGCGATCATCACACCAGCGCTCATTACTGGTGCAACTGCTGATCGCATGAAGTTCAGTGCATATTGTATTCTCATTGGTGTTTGGGCAGTCGTGGTGTACCCCACCGTTGCACACTGGGTGTTTAGCCCCAACGGTTGGTTGTTTCAAAAAGGTGCACTCGACTTTGCAGGTGGAGCAGTTGTACATATCAACGCAGGTGCAGCAGCACTTGCAGTTGTATTAGTACTTGGTAAGCGCCGCGGCTGGCCACGTGAAGCAATGCCACCACACAACTTGCCTTACACCATTTTAGGAACAGGCATTTTGTGGTTTGGTTGGTTTGGTTTCAATGCTGGCTCAGCTCTTGCAGCAAATGGTCTTGCCGCACAGGCTCTCATCAACACACAACTTGCAGCAGCAAGCGGCATGATTGCTTGGCTCATCATTGAAAAAATTAAAGCAGGACACGCAACCACTCTTGGTGCCGCTTCTGGAGCAGTTGCCGGCTTAGTTGCCATTACTCCATGTGCTGGCTTTGTCGGCGGCATGGCGCCAATTGCCATTGGTGCCATCACGGGCTTTGTTTGCTACTTGTGCCTCACACTCAAAACAAAGTTTGGTTTCGACGACAGCCTCGACGTGATTGCAGTGCACCTCATTGGTGGACTCGCGGGTTCGCTTCTTCTTGGTCTTTTTGCCGATACAGCAATTAACAGCCTCGGAGCCGACGGCCTCTTCTTCGGTGGCGGAACCAGCCTTCTTGGCAAGCAGGCCCTTGCCTCTGTGGCAACCTTTGCATTTTCCTTCATCGTCACCTACGTGGTGTCAAAGATTCTCGATGCCACCATCGGAATTCGAGTGTCGCCGGAAAACGAGCTCATCGGGCTCGACCAGAGCCAGCACGCAGAGACCGCCTATCAGGCATAGGATTACGACATGAAGCTCATCACGGCTGTAATCAAACCCTTCAAACTCGACGACGTCAAAGAGGCCCTGAAAGGGGCTGGCGTCCAAGGAATCACTGTGAGCGAAGTTCGTGGCTTTGGGCGCCAAGGTGGCCATACCGAGACCTATCGCGGAGCCGAATACAACATCGATTTCGTGCCAAAAGTGCGCTTGGAGATGGTGGTTCACGATGATGACGTGGAAAAAACCATTACCGCCCTGCGTGCCGCGGCCTCCACAGGCAAAATTGGCGATGGTAAAATCTGGGTCACCAATGCAGAACGAATCATTCGTATTCGCACAGGAGAAGAAGGTAGCGACGCTCTGTAGGTAGTGTCGTAACCATGACTACGACAGAATCTGCACCCGCAACTACCACCCGCTGGACAGCCCAGTGGAAAGAACTCTACGAGGAGGTCATTACCACTGGCCTCTGCACCGGCTGTGCAGGTTGTGTTGTTACTTGCCCACACGATGTCATTGGGTATGAGCACGAGGAAGGCAAGTACAAGCCCTTCCATATTGAAGAAGAACTCGGCCTCGACAATTGCACACATGGCGAAAAAGGTTGCACCACTTGCACACGTGCATGCCCACGCTTTCGCCAGTGGGAAGAATCTGCCGACATGCACCTCTTCGGTCGCGTTCGCGAACCAAATGAAATGTCGGGTATCTGGCGCCAACTTCTTCTCACCCGCGCTTCCGATAAAACACAACACGACCGTGGTCAAGATGGTGGCTTTGTTACAGCCATGCTTACTTGGCTTTTGAAGAATGACTACATCGAAGGTGCAATGGTCAGCGGTGTTGAACCCGACGACGCATGGAAAGCAAAACCAGTACTTGTGCGCACGCCCGATGAAGTGCTTGCTACAGCTGGTAGCCGGTACACCTATTGCGCAAACCCGCTTGCATTGAAAGAAGCCAAAGAACTTGGCTTAACCAAGCTCGCTCTTGTTGGCATGGGCTGCCAAACATCTGCTCCCCCCGTGATGTGGGATCGTAAAGCAGGAAAAGTGGGTAAGCCTTTCGTTTTCAACATTGGTCTTTTGTGCTCAAAAACATTTGACGATGCCATCTTCCCTGAACTGTTTGAAGCAAAGTACGGCTTGAAAAAAGCCGACATGGTGAAAATGAACATCAAAGGTGCATTCCAAATTTGGATGAAAGATGGTTCGTTCCACGAAATCAATTTGAAGGAATGCCACCAGTGGACCCGCGAAGGTTGCAAAAATTGCCCCGACTTCGCAGCCGAGCATTCCGACATCGCCACCGGTGGTATTGGTAAAGACAACGACTGGACCCTCACCATCGTGCGCACCGAACTGGGCGAAGAAGTCATCACTCGCATGATTGCCGACGGTGTCATTGAAGCCCGCCCCGCACAAGAAGACGAAGTGGCCATGAAACTGCTGCGCACACTTTCTATTGTCAGCCGTCGTCGCTGGCCACAATGGGCTGATGGCGCCCCTGCAGTGGGTGTACCTGAGCCCAAGAAGAAGGTTGACGGAGCGGCCCCTGCGGCGCACTAGTTTGTAGGGATGCCTTTGCATCCTCAATCACAATTCATCATCAGTTTCATGGACTCGCTTGGCGATAAGCCATTCGAAGACGACACGCCACAAAATGCTCGTGCCATTCGTGATGCGCGCACCACGCCGTCGAACCTGCCCATCTTTGAGACAAAAAATATTGATGCTGGTGGCGTGCCGGCGCGCTTGTACAAGCCAAACAACAACACCAATCTTCCGCTCCTGGTGTACTACCACGGTGGTGGCTGGGTGCTTGGCAACGTCGACTCTCACGACGGAATATGCCGCGCACTGGCCATGCAAAGTGAATGTGCAGTGCTCTCGGTGGAATACCGACTCGCACCAGAGTTTCCTTTCCCCATTCCCCTCACCGACAGTGTGACCGCCACCAGGTGGGCCTACGACAACGCGGCTTCCATTGGTTGCGATGCTTCACGCATTGCAGTAGGAGGCGACTCTGCTGGTGGCAACTTCGCTGCAATTATCGCCAACATGCAGGTCATTCCATGTGTGTACCAACTGCTTATTTACCCCGTCACCGATTGCCAACTGGGGCACCCCAGCCACCAGGAAAATAAAGACGGCCCCTTTCTTACACATGCCGGCATGAAGTGGTTTGTGAAGCATTACTTAAGTGGCAACCAAGGCACTACAACCGACCCGCGAGTTTCACCGTTGCTCGACACCGACGAGGTGCTCGCCGTTGCCCCGCCTGCATTCGTTATTACTGCCGAATTCGACCCATTACGCGACGAAGGTGAAGCGTACGCAAAGCGTCTTGCTGCTCTGGGTGTTGCCGTATCGCATGTGCGTTGGTCGAGTCAGTTCCATGGCTTTGTTTCACTCGCCGAATTTCTGGACGATGGCAAAGCAGCATTAGCAGCGTCGGCGGCGGCATTACGCAGCGCGTTTACTCCTGCACTCCAATAACGCATAGCTCGCGCGCGCGCGTAAAAATATTGTCGAACATTGGCTCGGTGAGTTTTCCTGTAAAGGTATTTTGCTGGCTGGGGTGGAAAGAACAGAGCAAGGTCCACTTGTCGTGTTGCACTTCAACACCATGGCCAAATTTTGGGCGCGGACGAATGTGTAAAAATTCTGTTGCAGCCTGATACGCGAATGCACCAAGACATACCAACACATGTGCATTTTCTAATGCCACAAACTCGCGCTCTAAAAATGGTCTGCAGGTCACGCGCTCTTCTGGCGTTGGCGCATTTGCAGGCGGTGCGCATTTCACTGCGGCAGTGACCCATGCGTTGCTCAGTTGCAAACCATCATCAATGTGCTGCGAGGTTGGTTGATTCGCAAAACCTGCTTTGTGCATCGCGCGATACAACCAATCGCCACTTTTATCGCCAGTAAACACACGACCTGTTCTGTTTGCACCATGCGCCGCCGGAGCTAGCCCGAGCACCAGTAGTTGCGCTTGCCCATCGCCAAAGCCGGGCACGCCGCGGCCCCAATACGTGTCATTGCGATACATGGCTCGTTTTTCACGTGCAACGTCTTCACGCCATTCAACAAGCCGTGGACAGGCACGACACAGCGCAACATCACGACAAACGGCGTCGAGTGGCGAGAGTTTTCGGGCGCCCATATGTACACAGTAGAGGCAGAACCGATAAGTTCGCAGTTGCTATGGCGTCAAAAAAAGCTACCCCCCATCAGAAACCCACCACTTTGATCCTCGTGCGTCATGGGCAAACTCCCACCACTGGGCAGTCGCTACCCGGTCGTGCTCCAGGCCTTCACCTCAGCGAGACCGGCCTCAAACAAGCTGCCGAAGTTGCTGAGCGTCTCGCTTCATTTCCCAAAATTGACGCCATCTACGCCTCGCCTCTTGAACGTACCCGTGAAACCGCTGCACCACTTGCCAAACAACGCAAGCAAAAAGTCATTATCGACAAGGGCCTCATTGAGTGCGACTTCGGCAAATGGACGGGCTCAAAATTAAGTGACCTCATGAAACTTCCTGAATGGAAAACTGTGCAAAGTGCACCAAGCACTTTTCGCTTTCCTAACGGTGAAAGTTTTACGGAAATGCAAGTGCGCATTTCTACCGCACTCGACAACATCCGCTTGCGTCACCCAGGTGGCGTCGTGGTGTGCTTTTCTCATGCCGACCCCATTAAGGCAGCACTTGCTCACGCCATGGGCACACACCTCGACCTCTTTCAACGCATTGTCGTGAGCACGTGTTCTATTAGTGCACTTGCTTACGGAGGCGGTGCACCCATTGTTCTCACCGTGAACTCCACTGGCGGGTCACTTTCAGAGTTGGCCCCATCATGACCACCTATCGCGACTTCGATTCACCCGATGCGTTCACCACCACTGCTGTCGGCCGCCCTGGTGAACGCACTTTTCTCATTCAGGTGCGCGGTGAAGGCGAAAGCATCACAGTGAAATGTGAGAAGTCTCAGGTTGCCGCCATCGCGCATTACGTGCGCGAACTTCTTTCCGACCTTCCCGTCAGCAAAGAAGCACCACTTCCCGAAGCATTGAGCGTCTCACCGAATCCCGACGTTGCATTTATTGTTGGGCCAATTGGTGTTGCTTACGACCGCGAACTTGACCGCATCGTTATTCACCTCGACGAAATGGTTGACCTCGATGAAGAAGGCGAACCACTCGAGGATGTTGTAGCAAGTCGCATTCGTGGCTTTCTCACCCGCGCCCAAGCACTGGCCTTTTGCGATCACGCCGACGACGTGGTGGAAGCCGGGCGACCCAATTGCCGCTGGTGCGGATTGCCAATGAACATCGACGGGCATCCGTGCCCACGAATGAACTAGCTCTTTTTATGTCAGCAACTTCGCGCGTTGCGCACAGCGACCCGCTCGGCGTTCTTCACAACGGAAACATAGAAATTGTTGGCCGCATGCCCTACAGCAGCAACGCCACGTATCTGGTGAAAATATTCGTTGATGAAGTTGAGCAATGCCAAGCCATTTACAAACCACTCAAAGGCGAGCGACCCTTATGGGATTTCGGGCCAGGCTTATTTCGCCGTGAAGTTGCCGCCTACGAACTCTCTGAAGCATTGGGTTTCGACCTCGTGCCTCCAACAGTGGTGCGCGATGGCCCTTTTGGCGAAGGCTCAGTGCAATGGTTCATTGAAGCCGACCCTGAACTCCACTACTTCTCCTTTATTGAAGACCACCCAGAGACCCACGACCAATTGCGGCAAATGGCAATATTCGACATCGTCGGAAACAACACCGACCGCAAAGGTGGCCATGTATTGCTCGATAGCGCCGGACACATTTGGGGCATCGACCACGGTGTGTGTTTTTCAGATGAATTCAAATTGCGCACCGTCATTTGGGATTTTGCTACCGAAAAACTTTCTGAAGAGCACCTTGCTGCTCTAGAAAATATTTCTCAACAAGTTCCTCTAGAGGTGGCAACTCTGCTCAGCGAGGAAGAAGTGATAGCACTCAAAGAACGCGTCGACTGGTTACTTGAAAACAAAGTTTTACCCTACGACCCATCGGGAAGACGCGTTCCGTGGCCACTTCTGTGACAATCTGCAGTGATGAGCCAATACCTCGATGCGCTTGTTGACCGCGCCGACCTCGACGAAATCATTCGCGAGATCGATGCGCTCTGTGCGAAGCGTGAGTGGAATGAACTTGCTGCTTTGCGCAATAAGTGTGCTGCAGCAGTAAAGACCGGACGACAAGTATGGCCGGCAGCCACACTGGCTAATTATCGTCTTGCGTTACATGCTGACGCCAAAAATGCCGCCGAGTCTTTGCAGCATCCCACCAGCACATTCAGCATTGGGCCACTCACCGAGGTCATCGCCCAAAGCCACTCATGGAACGAAATTGAGAAATACATTACCGACCCACCGATGCGCGGCTTCGTGGCGTACGAGCGCGCTATACGTGGTGACACCATAGAAAACGATGAAAGCTTGCAAGAAATTTTAGAAATTCCCCTTGCTCTTGGCACCTGGGAACCCTCGTACGAAGTGCCCTTTTATTCCGACAACGGTGTTGAGGCACCCACGCCACTTCTCACCGCTGTTCCTTTTAACAAAGTGAAATGCAATACCTCTGCACAACATGACGACGACCACGATATTGAACAAGCAGTGCGTGGTGTAGTGGAAGCATGGACTTCACAATCGAATGGCCGCGTTACCTTTTCTGCAGTGTCTGGGGGCATTTCATCGGCTCTCGGGGCACTAGGGCTCAGCGAAGCTTACGTATGCCCTCTCGAGCCAACACAGGTCATGTCTCTTGTTGCATGGGCCGGAGCATCGGGTGGTGCACATGGTCGCAGGCGCGGCATGGCGCAAGGTCGCTTTAGCGCATGGTGGCTTGCAACTGCATTTGCTGATGCACTTGAAGAGTGGCCACTACGGCCAAACACGCTTCTTGCCGAAATGGAAGAGCTGCAATGGTTTACCTGGCGCGAAGAAGACCCGCTGCACGGCTGGCAACTACAACTTGCTGTGGAAGATCCATTTAACGATATGTCGTGGGCATTTTCCGCCCGCGACATATCGTCATGAATTATCGACCCTTCAAAGCCTCAATGAGCTTTGGCAGTACTTTGTGCACGTCGCCAACAATGCCGAGGTCGGCGATGCCAAAGATGGGAGCTTCTTTGTCTTTGTTAATGGCGATGATGTTTTTCGCGCCCTTCATACCCACCATGTGCTGTGTTGCACCAG
>JABMMV010000019.1 GCA_013205145.1 bacterium | reverse complement strand
GGTAAGTACGTCTCCCCCAGCGCCATCACCATTCCAACGATCTACAATGAGCACTCGCTTAACGCCGGGAGCATCACCGCGCTCACGCTCATCGGATTCGACTACTTGGCTAACAAGCGGTTCGTCTCCGTTGATTTCGGATGGAAAAACAACATTCGGACAACGGGTCATTATCCCGGCTCTGGAAGCCAGTCGGGGTTTCAACTTCGCGGGCGGCAACGGCGTGGAGCACCGGCTATCGCAACAGGGCTTTGATACCGAAAGTCCTTCGTAAGACAGAATCCCCGGTCAACCATTCCGCATCCAAAAAGGAGAAGCCGAACCAGCCCGCATGGATCGCAGTTCAGACCGTTCTTCGACACCTTCCCCGGATTCTGCATGAAGCAAATTCTTGCCAACTCAGCTCTTGGTGGAGCTCGCAGCATTGCGGAAACACTCTTTGAGCGCAACACCAAAGGCAAAGTTGTGCCGTTCTTGTTGAAAGATGCCACTCCTAGCGCCGACTTCAAAACATGGAACCTAGAAATTCGCAAAAAAGCCGATGGCACAGACATTCAGTTCCATGATGGTGTTGCATGGAATGCCGATGCACTCATTACAAACTTCAATGCAATTCGTGGCCTTACATACGTAGCCAACATCGCCAAAGATGTTGATAAGAACTTCCTTGGTTCAACAGCGGTCGCAGTAGGCAACGTTGTCAGCACCACCAAGGTTGATGATTACAACGTCAAGATCACACTCAACTCGTCTCAGGCCGACCTTCGCGAATTGTTGTACGCCTCTGGCCGTTTCATCATGCGCTCGCCAGGCCAGTTCGCCGACTCAGCCACGTGCGCCAGCACCCTTATTGGAACTGGCCCGTTCAAGCAGAAGTCAGCAACGCAAACGAAACTTGTTGTAGAGAAGAACAAAAACTATTGGCGCAAAGACGCAGCAGGAAATAAGTTGCCCTACCTCGACCAGATCACCTTCAAATACGTTGTGGAATCTGCTTCTCGTGTTGCCGGCGTGAAGTCTGGGTCACTCGATGCTGCCCAGTTCAGTTCTGCTTCTGAAACCACCCAAATGAAAGACCTCAGCACATCTTCTGCTGTGACCTATTTCAAAACCGGTGCAGAGTATTACCCATCGTTGTGGTTCAACACTTCCATTGCTCCGTTCAACAACCTGAATGCACGCAGAGCTGTTTCATATGCTTTGAACCGTGACCTCTGGGCAAAGACTCGTGGCAATGGCATCAACTTTGCCGCCACAAGCATTGTGGGCAGAAATAACGTCATGTTCTCCACAAAGAACTTTCCTACCTTCAACTTGAAAAAATCCAATGAGTACGCTGCGGCTTACAAGACCGAAACCGGAAAAGACCTCGAGTTTGTCTTCCCGTCGTCTAAAGATGCCACTAGTCGGGCAAACTCCAAGGCACTTGTCGCTCTCATGAAGACTGCAGGAATTACAGCATCTTTCAATGAGGAAACCGTCAGCGACATTGTCAACAAGGGCTTCTTTGAAGCCGGTACTGGGCTTAAATACCAGGCTGCAACTTTGCTCACTCTGGAAGGCCTCGACGCTGCGTTCAACTACATCTTCTTGTCGCCCAACATGTTTGAAGCAGGAACAACAAACCCGATGGCCGGCCTTGCTCGTCTGGGAAAAATTGACACCCTGCTCAACATCACAAAGCACACAGATGCGCAACTCAATACACTTTTGCAAGCAGCTCGCGCCTCTGGCAAAGCAGCTGACTACAAATTGGTCACCGAGCGCATTCAAGATCAGGCATACATTGCCAACATCACTTATCAGTCATATGCAATGGCAACCACCAAAAAAATTAATGGTGTAGGCGAAACCAAATTGGCTACCGGTGGTGCATCTCCTGCAGTACTCAACTGGGGAACTAACTGGACCAGCGTCTGGAAGAAATAATACTTGTTTTATTGTGAATGAAGATTCACTCTTGGGGACCCCGGAAGAATTCTTCCGGGGTCCCTTTTTATGTAAGGATAAATCAAACTTATGACACGTGCTCTTCCCATATTGCGCAGGCTTGGCACATTGCTCGCAGTTATTGTGCTCTCTACTTTTTTCTTGTCGTGTCTTTTGCGCCTCTTGCCTACCGACCTTGTCGACATGATTCTCACCTTGGGTACACCAGAGGAAAAAGATGCCCTGCGACACACCTTGTATCTAGACCGCGACGTATTCACTTCTTATTTCATGTGGTTCAAAGATTTCATTCGTGGCGACATGGGCATTTTTTATGGCACGGGCGGAGGCGAATCTGTGTGGAGCCACGTCACGCGAAGTCTTCCTATTTCGTTACTCATCATGTTGTACACGCAGATCTTTGCCCTGTTGGTAGCCATCCCACTCGGCATTTTTACCGCCTACCGCGAGGGCAAAAAGTCTGACCGCATCATCTCGAACACACTCTTCACTGCTTCTTCGGTTCCTAACTTCGCGCTCGCATTTCTCCTCATTATCGTGGTGGGCGTCAAACTAAAATGGTTCCCCACACTCGAATACGTTGGCTTCAAAGACAGCCCATTTCAACACTTCAAACACTTGGTTCTTCCATGTTTCAGTTTGGGGCTCGGTTTAGCTGCTTCTTATACCCGCCTCTTACGCACCGATGTCATCGCAGCCCTGAAAGATGACTACGTCACTATGGCTGCATCAAAAGGCCTGTCCGACTCACGCATCTTGTTAACACATGTATTTCGCCCAGCAAGCGTCACCCTGCTCACTGCTGCGGCGTTGAACATGGGAGCCCTGATTGGCGGAACTCTCGTTATCGAAAATATTTTCGCCATTCCTGGTTTTGGCTTCGAAATTGCCTATGCGCTCGGCACAAAAGAATTTGTTGCTTTGCAGTCATTCATTGCCATCACCGCAATTGGATACGTCATCTTCAACGTCGCAGCCGACTTGCTCATTGGCATAGTTGACCCACGTACAAGAGGTTCTCGATGAAACTTGGCAACGTGAAGTCACTGCGCAAGTATTCCATTCCCACTCTTTTGTCCATGGGCTGGCTTGCCATCATCGGTCTTATTGCTGTCTTGTATCCCCTCATTTCATCTGTTGACCCGAAAGCTATATATGAAAATGATTTAGCTGTTGGGCCATTTACTAACGGGCACTTCTTTGGTACCGACACCAATGGCTACGATATTTTTCAGGAACTTCTTCATGGAACGCGCCTCACCCTGCTGGTAGCTGTTATTGCCGTCGGCGTTGGTGGGGCCATCGGCAGCCTCATCGGCATCTTTTCCGGTTACGTGCGTGGCAAAATTGATGCAGTCGTCAACGTAGTTTTCAGCGCGATTCTCTCCATTCCCAACTTGGTACTAGCACTTGGTTTAGTAGCAGTACTTGCCACTGCCCCCGATGTGAACTCCACAGTTTCTAGTTGGAAACAAGTATTCGTAGTTATTTTGTCTCTCACCATTGTCATCATTCCCATCTTGGGACGCATTGCACGCGGAGCAACTCTGTCATGGTCGAATCGCGAATTCGTTACCGCCGCAAAATCGATGGGGGCGAAAAACTCCACCATAT
>JABMMV010000195.1 GCA_013205145.1 bacterium | reverse complement strand
TTGCTGCCCTGCGCACCACACGGCGCAAGCATCGGGTGGAAGAAATGGAATGGTTCGAGGCCCTCTACCGCGTGTACCTCGCTGCCATTGTTATTGGTGGCACCATTCTTTTTCTCTCGGGGCTCATTAAAGACACGCAGCTCACCCCAGCCGAACTCATCGTTGTTTCGCAACGCGGCCCCCATGTATTAGGTGTGGTCATTGCAGTTGCCTTATTCATTGGTATTCGTAGCGGCAACAACGGCGGGCCACTTGCTGTTGAAGAAGCTGAAGTACGCCACTTGCTTCTTGCACCCGTTCCACATTCTTCAGTGCTGCGTCGCCCCGCAATTCAACGCCTGCGCTCTACTGCATTTTCTGGAGCAGCTGCTGGTGCCATCGCTGGCCAACTTGCCTCACGTCGTTTGCCCGGGTCATTTGCATCGTGGGCTTTCTATGGCGCCGTGTTTGGTTTATGTGCAGGTCTCATTGTGGTGGGTGGTGCACTACTTAGTCACGGTCTGCGCTTCAACAAATTGGCGTCGTCGTTCGTGGTGACAGCACTTCTCGCATGGCAAATTGCCGTTGCGGTTCAACACACCACCTTCCCTGGTCCATTCGATGCATTTGGCAGCATGGCGTTATGGCCGCTACATCAAGAAGCAATTGACCTCATTGCTGTGTTCGCCACTATTGTTATTTGTGCTTCTGGAATTTTCACCGTGGGCAACTTGTCACTTGAAGCTCTTTCACGCCGCAGCAGTTTGGTGTCGCAACTGCGCTTTGCTGTAACTCTTCAAGATCTACGCACGGTGGTGTTGCTGCGTCGGCAACTCAGCCAAGAACAAATGCGCAAGTCGCCTTGGGT
Source organism: bacterium (assembly GCA_013205145.1). Lineage (GTDB taxonomy): Bacteria > Actinomycetota > Acidimicrobiia > Acidimicrobiales > Ilumatobacteraceae > F1-20-MAGs119. Next base: position 2,977 of record JABMMV010000195.1, on the reverse strand, counting down.
CACACTCAAGCGCTCGGCAAAAACATCACCTATTCCACGCCGTGGCATTCAGAGTTTGTTGAAGTTTCCCGCTCGCCGCGTTGTGCGCATGCAGTTGCTCATCGCTGTTGCGGCAATGTGCCAAGTGTGGGCCTACCGCGGCACTACTCCTGCCGTCATCGTGAGTGGGTTGTGCCTCTTCGTTTTCGGTCTTGAAATTATCGAACCGCTCTCACAAGAAGTAGATAAACCCGACCGCACCGATGCCATTCCTATTGATCGTGGCGAACTCATGTTGCGCCACCTCATTGTGCCAACACTGTTTTTATTGCCTTTTACCGCTCTCGGCATACTTGTTACCTACCTCTTTGAACCAGAGCCCATCACTCTTGCCATTGCACTCATTGTGGGTCTTCCCGCCGTTGGTGCCGGAACAGCCGGAGCAATTATCAACGCAGTCAAAGGCGCACCCGACCCACTAGGGCAAACCAACGAGCGCATGTTCATGCCACCAGAAGTTGCCGGCATGTCGACCATGGTCCGTGCTGTATGGCCACCCATTGTTGCCATCTTGGGCAGCTTGCCCATTCTTGCCGTGCGTGAAGGCGTAAAAAATGGTGACAACGCTGTTGGTGCAGCACTGCGCACAGCAATTGGGGTTGTTCTCCTCTTAGGTTTAGTTGGCGCATGGGTGCGTCATCGCGATGCCGCTCGCACATGGTGGAAGAATTTTGTTGACGGCGGAAAACAATCTGCGTTTGGTCAACCAAAGAAATGAAACGTTGTTCGTTGGAAGGAAAAATATGAGTCGTCATCCACAACCACCTCATCGTCGCAATGAAAATTCCGATGCGCCTGCTTCGTCGAAAAAGAAGCAAGCGCAAGAACCCGCTGTGAAATTGCCGCATGCAGCTCTTGAGGCGCATAACGTTGCAAAAGATTACGGCGATGCACCTGCACTGCATCCACTTACCTTGCGCATTGAACATGGCCAACGCGTTGCACTTCTTGGCCACAACGGTTCGGGCAAAACCACACTCATGCGTATTGCATCGGGTCTGCTTGACGCATCAAGTGGCAAGGTCACACTCAGTGGCCACGCACCACAGTCTTTAGAAGCTCGTGCGTTCACTAGTTACCTAGCCGACACTCCAACTTTTTACGACGACTTGTCGTTGTGGGAACACCTCGAGTTCATTGCGCGCTTGCACGGTGTTGAAGAGTGGGACCAACTTGCAGCCGACCTGCTCGACCATTTGGGTTTGTATGAACGTGCCGATGAATTGCCCAACCGTTTCTCGCGTGGGCTGCGTCAAAAAGCGGCCATTGCCATTGCCTTCATTCGCCCCTTCGAACTGCTCTTGGTCGATGAGCCATTTGTGGGTCTCGATGCCTCGGGTAAAGAAGCACTTCTTGCTCTCTTCGACCAAGCCGCAGCCGACGGCGCCACTTTGGTGGTGGCCACCCACGAGCTTTCTTTTGTGAACAAGGTCGAGCGCATTATTGCCTTGCGCGACGGGGCGGTTATTCACGATGGCCCAGCTGGCGATACCGACGTGGACGCCCTGGTGCGCGCCGACTCCACCACCAACGAATAGGGGCACAGATACCCGCTGGGCAGCACCGAGCGGTAGCCTGCCCACATGCTTGAATATGCAGCCCTCACCAGCAGTGACCCCGCCGACCTTGCTCGCCAAATGACCGAGCGTTCTGCTCAGGGTTGGGAAATTCTGCAAATTGTCACTAGTGGCACCAACATCACAGCCTTCGCACGCCGCGCCGCAGTTACTGCGCAAGTAGTAACACCCACGGTAAGTACTCCTGTTGTCACCAGTGCAGTCTTCACATCAGTTGCCTCAAGCGTTGGCGATGCCGCTGCTCCTGCCAACTGGTATGCCGACCCGGCAGGTCGTTTTGAACTTCGCTACTGGAATGGCTCCGCGTGGACCGAGCATGTGTCGCGCAATGGTCAGCAGTCCGTCGACCCACCTGTTGCCTAACCCCACACACGTATTTCGAAAGTCTCTTTACTCAATATGCGCATCACTTCACTTGGCCACGCCGGCATGCTCATTGCCACACGCGACATCACCATCTTGTGTGACCCATGGTTTGAGCCTGCATTTTTTGGCTCATGGTTTCCCTTCCCGCGCAACGACCAGCTTGCAAACGACATCACTGCAGCAATAGAGAACCCCAACTATCTCTACATCTCTCACATTCACGGCGACCATCTTGACGAAGCGTTTCTTACGAACCACGTCAACAAAGAAACACTTGTACTGTTGCCCGACTTCCCTACTCGCGAGCTTGAACGCACGTTAGGAAAACTCGGCTTTCGCAATTTCATTCGCACACAAAATGGAATTGCTGCACCTCTAGTGAATGGTGTCAGTGTTGCCATTCATATTGAGTCGAGCATTAGCGACGGCCCCGGTGGCGACTCAGCGCTCGTCGTCAAAGACGGCGACACCATTGTGGTGAATCAAAACGACTGCCGCATACATGACCTCACCGCACTCGCATCACACGGCAAGGTCGATGCACACTTCGTGCAATTCAGCGGCGCCATTTGGTATCCAATGGTCTACGAGATGCCTGAAGAAGAAAAACGTTCACTTGCCGCTGCCAAAGTGGAATCGCAATTCGCTCGGGCTCTTGCTTATGTCGACAAAGTCGATGCACGTGTTGTTGTGCCAAGTGCCGGCCCACCATGTTTCTTAGACCCCGAGTTGTTTCACCTCAACATGGTGACGGGCAATGAAGTGTCTATCTTCCCGCATCAACCAGAATTTTTTGCACGCCTCGCTGCCCACAACCGCACGGGCATTCTCAATATGCCCGGCACTGTTATTGATGTTTCGCCCAGCGACATTGCCATTACTCACCCAGTGAGCGATGAAGCACTACACAACATTTGGAACAACATTGGCGAGTACCTTGCCGCTTACCAAAAAGACTGGCTGCCTTGGCTCGCCGACCACAAAGCCACGTGGGC
>JABMMV010000194.1 GCA_013205145.1 bacterium | reverse complement strand
TTGCGATACGCCTTTTTGAGTTCCTCGGCCGAAGCACCGCGGCTCACCTCGAGGATGTCGTAAAAATCACTAGCCATTGCTCATTGCTCCATAACTTCCGTCTGCAAGGCGACGCCCCAATTGTGTACTTACTGCCTCAACTGTTGCCAACGCCTGCGGATAATTCATTCGTGTTGGGCCAAGCACTCCAACGGTTCCCAATTTTTCACCATCGGCCATGACTGGCGCAACTACTACTGAACATGCAGCCAAAGGCTCAACGCCGTGTTCGCTGCCGATAGCTACTGATAAACCTCTGTCGAGCACATCGCGCACAAGTGACACCACAACATATTGCTGCTCAAGGGTTTGCAATACCGAACGCACCACATCGACAGCATCGAAGGCTTGCGCCATTGCTGCGGCTCCACCAACAATGACGTTGGCATCGCTCTGGTGCGGCACCAGCAGAGACAATGCTTCAGAACACAGGGCATCAACTTTCACATCGCCACTCGGGGCAAGGTGCACTTGGTTGAACACATGCCCGTAGGTTGCCGCATTGAGGTGTGCGCTCGATGCAGCCACTTGAGCATCGGAGAGTTGATCGTCAAGGTCTATTGCTTCACTTTGCACAACGCCACTTGACAGCACCACAACGACTGTTCCCATGTGCAACGACAGTCTCACAATTTGTACGCTACGCACTGTGGCCACATCGGCTGCCGGGCCAACTACCAATGCCGCATAGTTGGTCATGTTGGTTAAGAGACCAGACGTTTTTTGCAAGAGCTCTTCAACACGGCCAGTGGAATGGTGAAAGAAACTTCCTACTTGTTCAGAAGTAACGCGTTCTGCCTGGGCAGTAGTGACCAGGGTGTCAACAAAAAAGCGGTAGCCCTTATCGGTAGGAATGCGCCCGGCAGAGGTGTGTGGCTGCACGAGATAGCCCTCTTGCTCGAGCATTGCCATGTCGTTACGTACGGTTGCCGACGACACCGACACGCCTGCCGTATGGGCAATATGTGACGAGCCCACCGGCTGCCCGGTAGCTATATATTCCTGCACTACAGCGCGAAGAATGGCGGTTTTCCTGTCGTCAAGCATCTTGCGTCTAGGTTACTTGCCCGATACGGCCTTATAACGAGAAAGGCTTTCTTCACGTTCTGCCGCGTGATTCACCATTGGTGCGCCATATGTTGCTCGCCCATCGGCCCCAGGTACATGAATGGTTTTGCCCTCGAGGTCGGCAAGTTCGCCAACATATTTTCTGATGTAAGCACCTGTGGGGTCAAACTTCTCTGACTGGCTTTGTGGGTTGAAGATTCGGAAATACGGTGCGGCGTCGGTGCCGCTTCCTGCACTCCACTGCCAACCGTGATTGTTCGATGCAATGTCGCCATCGACAAGATGCTTCATGAAATGTTTTGCACCCCATTGCCACGGTAAGTGCAGATCTTTTACAAGAAAACTTGCCACAATCATGCGCACACGATTATGCATCCAACCCGTTGCAAGCAGTTGACGCATTCCGGCATCGATGATGGGGTACCCCGTTTCACCAGCACACCATGAAGTGAATCGATCTTTGGCACGTGCATCGGTGTCAACAGAAATTTTGTCCATCTTCGATTGCAGGTTGTTCCATGCAGTGTGTGGCTGATGAAAAAGTACGTCGGCATAAAACTCGCGCCATGCCAACTCGCTGCGATACACCAAGTGGCTCGGAGAATCGCCAAGATCAGCAATGAGTTGTTTTGGATGCACAAGACCGAAGCGCAAATAGGCAGAGAGTCGTGATGAACCGTCTAGCGCAGGCAGGTTGCGTTGTTCGCTATAAGAATCGAGACCCTCGGCAATAAACCATGCCCAGCGGTCGTGGGCTGCTTTCTCTGTGGGAGTCGGTAATACAGCACTGCATTCGGGCAGCGACGGCAAAGGCGTTGTTGGCACTACTCCAGCCGGGGCAACGGAAGAAAAAACGGCATCGCTCTCTTCATGCGGGCGTAAATGCCCTGCCCATCTCTTTGAAAATGGAGTGAACACTGCGTACGGGTTGCCATCGTCTTTACGTACGGTTCCGGGTTCAACGCAATAGGGGCTACCCACACCTCGCAATGCCAAGCCTCCACTGCGTAAAGCAGTAGCAACTTCAATGTCGCGCTTGCGCCCGTAAGGCGCGAAATCTTTGGAGACAAAAACCGTTTGAGCTTTCACTTCAGCGGCGAATGCTGGCACCACTTCAATGGGGTTGCCAATGCGAATAACTAACGCAC
>JABMMV010000193.1 GCA_013205145.1 bacterium | reverse complement strand
GTGGAGACGCCATTGAATTCCAGCCAGTTCTTTCGGTCATGAAGACCGATCAAGACATCACACTGGGATACGTCAACACCGACGACATTATTCAAAGCTCAGGCACCGTTCGTGCAACGGGAGTTGCCACCACCCTAGAAATCAACCCTCAGTTCCTTATGTGGGACCCAGAGCAGTTGAAGATTGACCCTAAGGACCCCGCCAGCCTTGGTGCCTCCGGTGCTCGTATTTCTCACTTCTCAGGAACCACATACATGGACTGGTTGTTGGGCAAGGGCTTCATCACAAAAGATCAAAGTGACCCCAACTACGGCGGATCGCCCGACAAGTGGATTGCTGATGGAGGCAACTTCATTCAGCAAGGTTTTGTTACCAACGAAACCTACAAATACGAAAATGAAATCAATTGGAAAGACGGAGCTCCGGCCCCAATCGATTACACGTTGATTCACGATCTTGGCTGGCAGCCTTACCCGGCGATGTACAGCGTTCTCAGCGATCGCGTAGAAGAATTAAGCCCATGTCTTGCAGTTCTCGTTCCGAAACTGCAACAGGCTTGGGTTGATTACCTCGCAGACCCCACCCCAATTGGTGATGCTTTGGTAGGGATCACAAAGACCTACAACAACTATTGGACCATCACACCGGAATTGAATGCCGCAGGCTTCGAGCTCTTCAAGAGTTTGGGAATCGGTGGCAACGGCCCCGACAGCACCTACGGCAACTTTGACATCGATCGTGTGCAGAAGTTGTACGACGAGGCGATGCCATTGTTGGCTGACCTTGGTGTCGAGACAGACAAGACACTCACCGTAGAAGGCATGGTTACGAACCAGTTCATCGATACATCAATTGGTGTTGCTGGATAAATAATGCAGAGTTAAAAAAGGGTCGCCCTTCGGGGCGGCCCTTTTTCTATTGTCCCCCAAGTTCCTACCGATAAGCACACAGATCAAAAGCGTTGCCGTCGAGGTCAACAAAGTTGGCGATCATGCCATAAGACTCACGACGAACAGGCCGAGTTTCAGTTGCTTGAAGAGCCAAAAGACGTGCGTGCTCGGCATCAAAATTGTCAAGTGAGCATACGAGGTCGAGATGAGTTCCACCCGGTCGGTGCGCACCGCGCTGGAACCCAAGACGCCGAATACCCTGATTGTCTGACAACACGATCCATCGATCGCCGTCTTCTCGTTCCGATTCGGTCAGCCCCATGACCTCAGACCAAAAAGCGGCCAAAGCCTCTGTAAAAGGGGTATCAAATGTGACGAGATCAAACTGAATAGGAAAGGTTTCAGACATGTCTCACAGGCTAGGAGCCATTTTGCTTTCGAGTGTTATTGGCAAACCGATTAAGAAACTTGTGAAATACTCTCCTTACGAATTGTGTTGAACACATTGCGTCGGGGGGCGACAACATGACGAAAAGCGTGAGTGATGAGACGGCAGCAAGCATCAGCGCGTCAGCACAGTGCCCGTATAGCCCGCTCGACCCCGAAGTACTTGCTGACCCATTTCCTGCTTATGCGCAACTGCGTAGCGAGTGCCCCGTGCACAACACAAACATGGGTGGCCGTGAATTTCTTACTGTGGCAAACCGTGCCGATGTGCACAGCATTCTCACGAGCCCTAATGAATGGGTAAACCGCTATGGCGCCGGCATTGCATACTCCGGTGTCGATGGTCGTGGCAACCTGCAACATTTCGACCAGCCAGAGCACACCAAGCGCCGCGTGTTAATGCGCAACGAGTTCAACCCGCTTGAAGTAAAAAAGCTTGCCGACGATGCGGTGCGAGTTGCCAACGAACTTGCCCGCGACATGGCTGCAAGTGGTCACTCGGCCGAACTGCACGATGCCTTTGCGTGCCCAATGCCCATTTTGGGATTCATCGACCTCATGGGTGTTCCCACTGAAGATCGCACACTCATTAAAAACTGGGCCGATCAGTTAGTGCTGGGTTTGTCTGACCCGCCGGCTGCAGTAAAGCCCACCGAGGAAATAAAGCAATACATCAACGCTGCAGTTTCGCAACGTCGGCGCGTTGCCGATGCAGGTGGCTCACCAACGCCTGGTTTACTGACTGAATATTCATTACGCACTATCGATGGCGAGCGCATTCCTCTCATTGAGATGGAAGCCATGGTGTTGCAGCTCTTAGTTGCTGGCCATGAAACCACAACATCGCTCATTACAAACCTCATGTGGCGCTTGCTGGAAGTACCAACGCGTTGGCAGCGCGTTGTGAACGACTTTTCTCTGATACCTAACGCCATTGAAGAAAGTTTGCGTTACGACCCACCTGTGCTTGGCCTGTTTCGTACGAATGAAAACCCTGCGGTTATTAATGGCGTCGATATTCCTGAGAAAACAAAAGTAATGGTCATGTATGCCTCGGCAAACCGCGACCCCAAAGCATTCCCCAACCCCGATGAATTCGATATTGATCGCGACCCAATGCAACTGAAACGCCACTACGGATTTGGTTGGGGCATTCACCTCTGCCTGGGCGCACCTATTGCTCGACAAACTGCACGCATTGCTATTGAAACTTTGGCAACACACTTCCCCACTATGCAACTTGCTGGCCCTACCGAACGTTTAGGTGCAGCAATTCTGTGGGGCAGGCGCACACTTCCCGTGCAGTGGTAAAACGCGCGACTAGTGCGGCTGAGTAAAACCGAAGCACTCACGTAGTGCTGCATCGGTGAGCGCAGTAGCTGGCGAACCTTGCGCCACTACACGTTGCGCTAACAACATCACCATGTCGGCAGTGTCGGCGTCAGACAATTCGTGTGTTGCCATAACAACCGCAACTCCGCGAGCACGCTCTTGTGCAACTAACTCGGCAACTGCTTGGCGACCCAAAAGGTCGAGCCCTGCAGTGGGTTCATCGAGCAGCAACACGTCGGCACGGCGCGCTAGCACTTGAGCCAAATGCGTGCGCTGTTGTTGACCACCTGAAAGGTCTCGCAATGGGCGCGACTTGTAGGCAATAGCACCGG
>JABMMV010000192.1 GCA_013205145.1 bacterium | reverse complement strand
GACGGGAACACCGAACTGGTACAACAACAGTACGAATCAAAATGGGCTAAAAAGCGAGATTTGTGTGCCGGTCTTGAAAACCAACAGCCTGACAGTGAGGAAGTCGATTACAAATAATTCCGGAGACGTATTACCCGCTGGTGCATTGTTTCCCGTAACGGTGTCTTGCATTGTGCCTGGCGGACCAACCATCACCTCTTCAATCAATGTGTCTGCGTCATCTACTGGGGCGGTGATAGTGAACAATATTCCGGTTGGCAGCACCTGCACAATCACTGAATCGTTAACACTGCCGCTTCCACAACCCGTGCCTGGCATTCCAGTCAATTGTAAGCTGCCGGCATTGAATGTGTGGCAACTGGTTCCCACACAGGTTGTGGTGATCGCCCCATCTCCAACCGTGAACATCGTCTCGATTATCAATGTGCTGAATTGTGTAGGCCCGTAACGTTTCCCGGAAATGCTGGGGTTGGGAAATGCACACGTGTCAACACGAATCTTGACCTTGACGCATCCACAGCGTGAGGTCTAACGCGGGTTCGTCGCCACGTTGCGTCCAGCCGGTTGCGGCTGGCGGTTCACTGTTGATGCTAATTACACAATTCACATTCGCTGGGACAACGTTGCTCTGATTGATGAGTACTACTTGGATGGGGTGCACAAGATAGCGGTAGTGAACGAACGCATTGGCAGCGCGCGTGTTGAAATTAATGGCCACATGGGTATCAGAACGCTTGTTTTCTTCGGTGAGGTCTTTGATGCGATTATCTAAAGTGAGTTCGTCACGAATCTCGTTATAGGGAATCACTGTTTGGGTAGCGGTATACATGGTTGCAAGAACACCAATACAGCCGAGACACACCAAAGCATTTGTTGCTGAACGTTGCCACAACAAGATGATGCCAATTGCAATGGCAATAAAGATCACAGCTAGTACGACATATCCGATTGGCGCGAATCTCTCTCGTGTCCAGTCAAGAGCGATGGCATTAGGAGGAGAAAAATAACGATTTGCGGCGATCATTTCCCGCAGACGATCGCCATCTGTTGCAATCAGCAGAATCCCAGTGAGTGCCACCACTACTGCCAGACCGAGCACCCAGAGTTTCCACCGAAACGATGTAAGTAGTGCTGCACATGCAATTGCAACCAAGACAGGACTCACCGCTTCGACATAGCGTCCGTAAATCAAATGATCTGGTCGTACGACGTGGGCTAATTGCACCGACGACGTAAGCGTAACTGCGCCCACTAATCCAATGACATACACCGCGGGCAGCGCCTCTCGCCAAGATCGTTTCGAAAAGTGTTGCCACACAGCCAGTGATAAAACAGCGAGGCCAACAAAGGCGAGTCCAAATGAAGTGGAGATGAGGTACCACGTTTGTCCCACAGCTGACCGCAAGATGGAGGGCCATTCGCTCAGTGTTGTCATGCGCTCCAGCATGCGATCTTCTTTACCGACAGATGCCACATACAACTCGTTACGGAGATACATGTTGAGTTGATCAAATGTGAGGTAAACGACCACGCATGTGGAAAGTCCTGCTACCAGCGCATGATACCGCCTCGGCTGCGTGAATAATGCAATCCCAATCATCGCGAGCACCGTCAGAGGAAGAAGCAATACAAATCGGCCATGCACTACTGGAAGAAAAGCGGCGACCGCCCCAGTCGCAATCATCTTTGACACAGTGGGCGACGCAGCGAGCTCGAACACAAGCAGAACGACAACTGCAATTAATAAACGACTTAAAGATTCTGCGTACGCAAATAATGAATAGGCAGCTACTGAAGGAGCCACAGAAATAGTGGCGGCAACGAGAGCCGCCCAACGTGCAGAGATGGAAAAATGTTGCGTCAATAACGCATACAGCGCAAGTCCGGTGAGCAACACAAAAAACATGTTGAGGAAAAGGGACACACGGAACTGCACGTCAATTGAGGCACCAAACAATGCTCCGACTGCAGTAACCAGGCTGTAACCGGCTTGATAGAAGCCGCGAACGCCAGGCAACGGTGTTTCTTTGAGACCTGTGAGTACACGACCATTCAAGAGGTAACCCAATTCATCGGGTCGTGTTGACGGCCCATGAATAAAAAAGATGGAGACAGCGAGAACTATTGACGTGATTGTGGAAAGTGCGACTACGTACCATTGCGCCCAACGGGGAGGTTCATTCATTGGTGGTTGCTACTTGGGTCACCAAGTTCCATAACTGATGTTCTAGCTTTCTCTCCACCTTGTGCCCTTCAAATTTACTGGATTTGGAATGATGCACCAACCTGACGGGGAATGGCGGGATCCGGGGTGTGGGATTTGAGCTATTGATTCTGAGGAAAGCTTTTTCGCCAAGACGAGAAGCTCTCCAGAGACCCTCCGTGAGGCATCCTCAACCACGGATACGGATAGACCTCGGCAAGGTTTTTGAATTTCTTAAATGAAGGAACTGGTGCAAACGTCGTGGCAACTGAGTGGTCCATAGCGAACTGATACGGGTCACCCAGATAGACACGAACATCTCTTCGTGCAGACAGATCTTGGAGCGTCTGAAGATAGAACGCAATTCGTTGCGACCTCAGTTGAAGCTTTCGCAAGGCAGGCTCATTAAAAACAAACACAACTGGAAGATTTGGATGCGCAATCATCGCTGGGTCCGCATCACCGAGTGAGTCAATTGTCAGCAACACGTATTCTGGCGCCCTATTGAACTCCGGCTCTATGGGTCCTCGAGTTGCAGCAAGGTCAAGGTCTACTTCAAGTCGTTCATTGCGCGAAGTGTGAGGAAGTATGGCCTCCTCAGGAAACTCTGCAACCGGACAATTTTTAACAAGTGAACACTGCGCACATAACCCTGGAGCTCGTTTATCGACTTGCCACTGTGAAAAACCGTATGGCTTTCCGGTTCCGGCACCAACGGTCCATTGCCAACCAAGAAGATTCGCAGCTCTCGACCCGTCAAGAAGTTGTTGGTACATCCGTTCTTGCCCGAATATCCAACCCTTCTCATCACGCACTGTCCATTGGGAGGCCAGCCACATTCGGGTTTGATTTACTAGCCAGCCATCTGTTTCCAATTCTGAAACAACTTCATCGATACAACGCATTTCCCGATTCCAGCCGTCACCAGTTTGGTCTTTGTTGGCTTCAAACCGGAGATTTTCAAAAAGCTGCACGCCCATTCGGGCATATAAATGTCTTGCGTACTCTTGCCATAAAAGTTCGTCCTGAAACTTTTCACGATCTTTGTAGGGAGCCTTACGAACCGCTTGAAAGACCTCGCTCAGAGTCAGAATATTGTGACGAATGTAGGGCGACAACACAGAGGCACCACGACTTGATTTTGGGAAGACCTGACTTCTTGAGTTGGAGTATCCCGTGATGTCTAAATTCGCTAATGCTTCATCAGCAACAGTTTGTCCGCCTTTTATTGAACTTATTCCTAAGGCACCTGAATAGAGACCTTGAAAATCACGCTCAATTACGGCGAGGACATCTTCCATTTTCTGAATGGAAATTTGCAGCATGCTCTGAAAAATAACAGAGTTTCCACAAGAAGCGGAGGTGGTGCGACATGTTGCCTAACCGACAGTGATTGTTCCTGTCATTGACGAGTGAATTGAGCACAAGAACGAATAAGTGCCGGCGCTTGAGAACGTTCGTGAGTATGGTGCGCCGGTTGCATCGCGACCAGGATCCCCATTTCGCCACGTGACGTCATGTGACGCATTGACGACGAATGAAACTGTCTGGCCAACCGAGATACTTAGATTCGTCGGCGTAAATGCAGAACCACTTTGTGTAATGGTTCTGGTAGGCGCAGTGGTGGTAGTCGTAGTCGTTGTAGTTGTAGTTGTCGTTGTAGTTGGTCTCACAGTTGTTGCTGTACTTGGAGCAACTGTCGTGCTTGCAATCGGTTTAGCTGTCGTAGTCGTAGCAAGCACCATGAGAGAGATTGTTTTTGATGACGATTTGGCTGGATATTTCTTTGACTTCGCAATCTTTAACGTCAACACGCATGAACCTGTTGACCCCATTGTCACTTTCGTTGGTTTGCTTGCTGGCGTTAACGTACAGGAACCTTTTTTTGACCATGTTTTTACACCCGGCGAATTTGTAGAAACAACAGCCGACAAGTTTTTGGCTTCACCTGCCATTAAAGACGAAACCTTCCACATCACGGTCGTAGTTGGAGCGGCCCCCGCAGAACCACCGACAAAGACGCCTGCCAAGATGCCGACAAGAAGGAAAAGAGACTTTGGAGAAATGCGCATTCCTCGACGTTAAATTCAGCTGACGCGCCGTGTCCATTTGTCAGGTGAACTTTCGCCATTCGTCTTCCGTCCAGTGCTGGCGCAATTCCTCGGTTATAAAATCGGTGACCCATCTCACCGATTCAATCCAAGGGAGATCTTGCGACATCACTTCGGTAAAGGCCATTCCTTGAAGCAACAACGCAGCGTCGTCGATTCCCAGCAGCACACCTTCTTCTTCGGCCGGCGCCATGAGCCGAGCTTCCAGATCAAGAATGCGCTCCGAATTCCAGCCACTTGAATCTGCGCCATCAAACAAATCATCGAGCATAATTCCAAGAATTTGAGATAAAGCCAAGACCGCATCTTGTTCCAGTAACACCAACCGTGGCTCAATCATGAAACAACTTCTCCATGGTTTGGCACAACTTTTTTAATCAACATAATCTGTAACCATATGAGAAAAGCAAAGATCAAGAATGGCTTTGCTCCAAAAATATGCGCTACCTGCAACAAGACCTTTGAGTGGCGAAAGAAATGGGAACGCAACTGGGATCAAGTGCGTTACTGCAGCGAACGTTGCCGACGCTCGTAGGGAAACATTGGTAACCGTTTAAGGGAAAGGCCTCACACAACTCTTATTTGATGGTTCATTTTCGCTAAGGTTTATAAACTTATGGTATCTCCTCCAAAACAAGCGCGAAGCCTCGCCACCGAGCAGAAAATGCTCGATGCGGCAGAGGAACTCTTGGATCACGGAGATGCCCAGCAGGTGACGGTCGAGAATGTCATCAGCCTCTCTGGCGCCACGGTGGGCTCGTTTTATGCTCGGTTTGGAAGTATCGAGGGGCTCTTTGACGCACTTCATCAGCGCTACGTAGACAATATTTATCAATCAAAGCTTGCTGAAGGAATGAACCGTGCCATTGCGCAGCCCGACTTACGCAAAGCGCTGCATACTGCCGTCAAGATACTCCTTGAATTTGGGGTTGAAAGGCGCAAATTACTTGCTTACTTCTTCATGCGAAATGAAGGGGACGATGCTCTGGTGGTCCGTCTTACGGCTGTCCAAAACATGCATGAAGTTTTAAAGGTGCACCGTGATGAAGTTGCGCACAAAGACCTCCGTCGCGCAAGTGAAAACACCGCACGCTTAATTTACAATGCGTTCGTCGGAATTACTCTTCTTGAGCCAAGCGAATTCATTGGTCGCAAGACAAGTCTTTCTAGCGTGATTGATGTAACCACCCAAATGGCTTACGCCTACCTGATTACCGAAAAATAGTTTCAGCTGAATCACTTGTCATCAAGATTCAAAGTACGACGCAAACTACTTCCATCAATATCAACACTCAGCCAAAGCGGGTGTTCTTCATGTGCGGTTTCTGTGTTTGTGGTGGCGAACAAAAGCGTTCCTGCATCTGCTACTTCTTGCAGAAACTCTCGGTGCAGTTCATAGTGAAAAGCCACTGCAAAAATTGCTTCCACGGGTTTTGTTAACTGCACCCCAACAACGACCATGTCATCTCGACGAATCGCATGGGTGCTGACATCCCCTATTCCCTCCACTGCATGCACCCGGGCCAGGTCTGCGACCTCGGGCGAATCTGAAACATCAATGGTGACTGTCGGCATCCATTCATTTTCGCCAATGAGCGTACGACCAATTTCTTGGGCGACGAAGAATGGCACGCTCATAAAATCCCCTGTTACTCTCTGCAGATGTCTACGTTGCAACGATACATTCGTCCGCTTCTCATAGCTCATCTCGCCTCCACACTCTTCATGGTGGGCCTTATCTGGACCATCCACATTGTGCATTACCCACTCTTTGCCCATGTTGGCGAATCAACGTACGTTGCATTTCAATCGGAACACGTAAACCGCATTGGAAAGCTACTTTTCGTGCCCTGGCTCACCGAAGGCCTCACGTTGTTAGGCATTTTGATACTTGCATTCTTGGGGAATAACCGCGCGCTCAGGCTGCCCGTATTCCTCAATGGAGTTGGCATGGCAATTGCACTTGTCATTAGCGGTTTTTGGTCTGCACCAGCGCATGGAGATTTGTCTGATGGCTTCGATGCCGCTATACATCAGCGGCTCATGAATGCAAACCTTGTGCGTTCACTTGCATGGACACTGTGTGGCATTTGCGCTGTGTGGCTCGTGGCGCGACTGTGGTCTACAGATGTTCGCAATAGCGGGCCAACAACACCGTCATGATTCTTCAATTTTGGGGCGCAACAAGCGAAGAAATTGAGAGCCCTGTCATTGGAGACGACATCTGCGGTCACGCATCCTTGGTCGCAACACGCTCCATCACCATTGCTGCTTCACCCCAAGATGTCTTTCCCTGGATTCGCCAAATGGGTTTTGGGCGAGCCGGTTGGTACAGCTATGACTGGCTCGACAATTTAGGGCGTAAGAGCGCAACCATTATTCACGAGGAATGGCAATCTGTTGAATCGGGAGACAAAGTACCTTCTGGCCCTATTGCGTTCACTGCAACCATTGTTGATGCACCCCGGCACTTTGTGCTTGAAATCAGAACCAAGGGCAAGAAGTCGCCCCGCCTTCATTTCACACTTGCGTATGAGTTACGCGATCATCCGCAGGGAACTCGGTTGGTGACACGCATGCGTTCTCACATCAATCTTCCGTTCGGTTCGCTATTTGAAAAGATCGTTCTCGGCCCAGGCGACGGCATCATGTTGCGCCGCCAACTACTCAACATCCAAAAGAATGTCTTAGTCGCGCCTTAAAAAACTGTGTTAGGAAAGCGATATTGAGCGACAGAGTTGCTGAAAGGCTTCTGCAAAAGGCGAAGACTTACGCCAAACAAGACCAATTGTGCGGCTCGGTGAGTTGCCAGCAAACTTGCGTGTAACAATTCCACGCCCGGGCCCAGCCTCCACTTTTACTGCACACTCTGGCAACAGCGTTACTCCTAAACCTGCTGCCACCATTTGTGCCAGCGTTGCCATGCTTGTTGCCTGAATTTCACTTGGCTCACTAAAGGCGAGCTCACAAATAAGTGTGACTTGATCGCGTAAGCAATGCCCATCTTCTAAAAGAATTACCCGCTCATTGCGCAGGACATCTAACTTCACCGGCGACTTAGCTTTGGCGAGCGGATGACTTTTTGGCAGCGCTAACACAAATTTGTCGATACCTATTGATGCAGTCGCAAATTCTTCGGAGCCAATAGGTAGCGCAAGTAGTCCGAAATCAATTTCTCCGTATCGCAATGACTCTAGTAATTGCCCAGTCTGCAATTCCCGAATGTGCAATTCTGCACCTGCGTGCTCTTGAGTAAATGCGCGCACAACATCGGGCAATACGTATGGCGCCAGCGTGGGAATTACTCCGAGCTCAATACGACCGCGCAGCTGATCGCCATCGTGCTTCGTCGTTTCCACAAGGTCGTTCATTTCACGTAACACCACTCGTGCGCGCTCGACCACTTCAGAACCATGTGCTGTCAACATTGCACCGCGTACCGAGCGCTCGAATAAGGTGACCCCCAGCTTTCGCTCAAGTTCTTTAATTTGAGCACTCAATGCAGGCTGAGAGACAAACTCATCATCTGCAGCAGCCCCAAAAGAGCCAGCATCGGCAATAGCTACTAGATACCGCAACTGCTGGAAGGTTGGCCATGACATAAGTACTTCTTATGTTATCTAAAAGAAACATCTATTTGCTTTATGGGTGTTTTCCCCCGAAACTGTCTTCATGACAAATAGCGATATCAGCAAGTGCCCTGTCCACGCTGGAGCAATCACAGCAGCGAATATGGGACCAACGAACTCCACCTGGTGGCCAAATCAATTGAACGTGAAAGTGCTCCACAACAACCCTGCAGCGGGTGTTCCGATGGACCCCGACTTTAATTACGCAGAAGCATTCGCCTCGCTTGATTTAGATGCCGTCGTTGCCGACCTCACGGAACTCATGACCAACTCACAAGAGTGGTGGCCAGCCG
>JABMMV010000191.1 GCA_013205145.1 bacterium | reverse complement strand
GCATTGACGTCGTAAGGCCGCGTGCGCTCGGGCGCACTTGCGCGCTTCCACACCATGACACGGCGTCGGAAGTAACACACTTCCTTGCCGTCTTGGTTAAAGCCTTTGGTTTCTACCGTCACAATGCCACGATCATTTTTTGATTTCGATTCAGCTATTTCCAGCACACGCGTTTCTGCATGAATGGTGTCGCCATGAAATGTAGGGGACTTGTGCTGAAGTGTTTCCACTTCGAGGTTTGCAATGGCGGCACCGCTGACATCGGGAACGCTCATGCCCAAGACCAGCGAATACACCAAGTTGCCCACCACTACGTTGCGACCCTGCACGCTTTGCGAGGCGAACCAGTCATTGGTATGCAAAGGATGATGGTTCATGGTGATCATGCAAAATAAATGATCGTCGTACTCGGTAATGGTTTTTCCTGGCCAATGGCGATACACATCGCCCACAGTGAAGTCTTCCAAACAGCGGCCAAAGGGACGTTCATGAGTTGTCATACCGAAACGCTAACCCACTCGAGGCATCTCACAAAAGTGAAGCGCCTCAGAACGACTACATCTTGCGCATAGGTCCAGAGTCGTCGTCGGGCAATGCGGGCAGCGGGTATTGCCCCGTACGGTCGCGTGGAGCATGGCGCTCCACCCAGTCGATGTTGCTTTCGCCTCTGCTCACTGCATCTTCAGCCACTTGACGCAATGGCTTCAAGCGATCTTTCTTCTCAAGCGACCATGGGCCAACACGCAAAGACAAATAGCATGCTGCGCCAACAAGTATGGGCAACCAAAACTGTGCAAGGCGGTAGGTAAGAACACCCACAGTTGCCGAACTACGCGACAAACCAAAGCCCACGATGGTGGGAATATAAATACCTTCCACAATGCCAAGACCACCTGGTGTCAAAGGCACCACAGCCATTACGTTCGCTAATCCGAATGCCACAATGAGTCCGTCGACGGCAAGGTGCCCGCCAAAAGCGCGCAAGAAAACAAATAGTGCAGCCATGTCGAACAGCCAGTTTGCTAACGCCCATCCGGCAACACGCCACAACAACTGTCGGTCGGCAATGAGGCCTTCCAGGCGGTTACCTAAGTGTCGAATGACTTCACATGCGTGGTCGGCATCAATACGCACGTGTTGCGCAAGCCAACGTACCGCGCGTTCGGCGCGACCTTGGCCCTCCACCAAGCCAAAAATGAGACCAGCAGCAACGAGCATGAGCACAATGCCCACTATGGCTGCGCCTCCGTATAACGCATTCACGCCTCGAACTGGAATGGAAATAATGAGCCCCACCCACAAGATGAGGTTCAGCATTACAGCAGAACCAATTCCTGCAGTTGCTAATGCAAAGCCTGCATCGGGCCCTTGAATGCCCGACAACGTGAGCAGGCGATAACCGAGCGCCGACGATGCTGCACTACCACCAGGCATGATGCTGCCGAGCGACTTCGTGCTGAGTTGAATGCGAAATAGTCGCACTGCTGGCATTTTGTGACCTTCACTGCCTAACGCAGCACGCGTGAGTAATGAGTAACAAAAAAGCCCGATGAATTCAAGAAGTACACCAAAGGCAAGCATGGTCTTGTCAACCCGAAATAAATCGCTAAAGGCCTGACGAAACCCCGGAACTAACGGAAGCACAAAAAAGTAGATAACGGCAGCAAAGCCCAACGTTTTGAGAGTACGTATGCCTACTTTGCGCTTGTTCGCCGCTGCCTCTAACGAGACCCCTGCAGAATTGCTTGGCTGGTCGCCGCTCGGCTGCATTGTCATATATTAGTTACCTTCTGCGCAATGCGCTCTAACTGCTGCTGTACTGCCGACCGTAAAGATGTATCGGTTTTGCCCAATCGCACCATCACTAACTCTTTTTCGGGAATAATCGCCAGGTATTGACCCTCGTACCCTGTAGCAACGAGCGAGTTTTCACATTGCGGCCATACCCACCAGTGTGCTCCATATTGGGTGCCTGTTACCTCATCGTTAGCTACAACTGTTCGTGCATGGTTCACCCAATTGTTAGGAAGAAGTTGCCTGCGCGCGCCATCAGATACAACTGAACCACCATTCATATATAGCTCTCCAAACTTCAAGAAATCGCGAGCAGTTGCGTACACATATGAAGAGCCGACAAAGTTTCCTGCATCGTCGCACTTTGCAACTGCGCTTGTCATGCCAAGTGGTTCAAAGAGTCGAGTCGAAAGAAAATGCAAGAAACGTTCTGCCCGCTCTTGTGCAGTTGTATCAACAAGGTCTCGACACAAAATGTCTCCAATACAACGACACAAAATATTGGTGGTGCCCGACGAATAATTCCATGTATTCCCAATAGGCGTGGCAAGCGGTAACGCCGCAGCGAACGCACCATGATCGGCAACACCCTTGCCAAACAACATGTCGATGACATGTGAGTTGTCACCATCTACGTAGTCTTCAACCCACTCCAACCCAGAGTGCATATCTAAGAGGTCTTGCCACGTAATGGCCGCGCGTGGCGAACCTTGCCACTCAGGTACAGGCGCAGGCGCAGTAACGTCAACGAGCCCATCTTTCACGAGCATCCCCACCAAGGCATGCGTCATGCTCTTTGCCATTGACCAAGAGATGAACGTATTCCCTGGCCCACATGGTGTGGCGTATCCCGACCCATACGCTTCGTACAGCATCTCGCCCTTGTGCTGCACGAGCAATGCATGGGTTTCGCCGTGAGTTTCCACCGGAGCGATGAGCGGCTCCCCAAAAGCCTTCGTTTCACCCATCAGCACAGTCTAGGCACTGTGACATTGGGCAGAAATCCTCTGTGCAGTGAGACACGGCAGCATTTTCCTCACTAGCGTTTATTCCCATGACAAGTACGACCACATCTCTCCCCACCCCCGATCTGCAAACCGCCGCCGCCATCATTGAAACTGCGCGCGCCATGGTGGGCAAAGGTGTTCGCACACTCGCAGCAACTGGTGGCCCAGACGTGCAACAAGTTCTTGCTTACGACCTTGCCCATGCTGCATCTGCAGTTGAAACGGCACGCTCCATGCTCGACTACGGCGCCAAAGGAAATACCGAAGGTCTGCTTGCATGTGCCTTTACCGCCGACATGGTGCACGAGCTCATCTCACGCCTCTTTGGTCGTGAAAAACTGTGGGGCGTCAACTCAGACGACCTTGCACTCGCACACGATTTCGTTGCAACGTTTCGCGACCCGGATTTCTTAGCATCGCTCGCAAGTACGCAAGGACCACGTCACCTCGATCCAGATTTTGAAATGGTGCAAGACACTTTCCGTGCCTTTTCCAACAAAGAAATAACACCTCGGGCAGAACACGTGCACCGCTTTAACGAAGACGTTCCTGAAGCAATCATTTCGGGTCTTGCCGACATGGGTGCGTTCGGACTATCAATTCCCGCCGAATACGGTGGCTACAGCGAAGGTGGCGACGGCGAATACATGGGAAACGTCATTGCCACTGAAGAGCTGTCTCGTGGTTCACTCGGCATTGGCGGTTCACTCATTACTCGCCCAGAAATTCTTGCTCGCGCTCTCATGAAGGGCGGCACAGAAGAACAAAAGATGGAATGGCTCCCCAAGCTCGCAAGTGCAGAAGTTCTCGCCGCTGTTGCTGTCACCGAACCCGACTTTGGTAGCGACGTAGCAGGTGTAAAAACCACTGCTACCCCAGGTGAAGCACCTGATGGCCGCAAAGGCTGGCGCATCAACGGTGTAAAAACTTGGTGTACCTTCGGGGCACGCGCCGACGTGCTCATGTTGCTTGCACGCACCAGCACCGACCGCAGCCTCGGCCACAAAGGTCTCAGCTTGTTCATTGTGCCGAAGCCGCACGGCGATTCACACGGCTTCATGTTCTCGCAAGACGAGGGTGGGAAAATGGAAGGTCGCCCCATTGACACCATTGGCTACCGCGGTATGCACTCATATGAAATTGCCCTCGATAACTGGTTTGTGCCTGCAGAAAACCTCATTGGTCTTGAGGGTGGTCTTGGTAAGGGTTTCTATTACCAAATGGCAGGTTTTGAAAATGGTCGTTTGCAAACTGCTGCTCGCGCCGTTGGTCTCATGCAAGCCGCTTACGAAGCTGCTTACGACTACGCCAACAACCGCGTGGTCTTTGGCAAGAATGTTGCCGAGTACCAACTCACCCAGGTGAAGCTGGGTCGCATGACCGCCATCATTCAGGCAAGTCGCCAGTTCAGTTACGAAGTTGCCAAGCTCATGGCAAAGGGTGAAGGCACCATGGAAGCAAGCATGGTGAAGGCTTACGTCTGCAAGGCCGCTGAATGGGTTTCACGCGAAGCGATGCAAATTCATGGTGGCTTTGGTTATGCCGAGGAATACTCCGTGAGCCGCCTCTTCGTAGATGCCCGCGTACTCTCTATTTTTGAAGGCGCCGACGAAACGTTGTGCTTGAAAGTCATTGCGCGTCAACTCATTGACGCTTCGCAAAAATAAAGGCTAGAAAGCAAGCAGTAGTTCAGTGAGCGCAGCGATGCGATGCACGTCGTGACCTTCTGCAAAACCGTATGGGTCTACTAAACATGGAACAAGACCGGCTCCGCGCGCGCCTCCAACGTCCATAATGAGCGAGTCGCCGACGTACAAAATGCGGGCAGGGTCGATGTCGGGCAATTTCTGCAGTGCAATGTAGAAGATGCGAGGATCCGGCTTTTGAATTCCCACGATGTGACTATCGATGATGAAGCGCACTGGGGCGAGTTCGCCTTCGCCCACCTGACAAATTCCACTCTGGAAAAGCGTTGCCTCAATTTGGCCACTTGCATTACTCACAATTCCAATAGGTACCGATTTGTCGTGCAGTGACTGCAGCACCGAACGCGCATGCGTAGTGGGATGACGCCACAAGTTGGCGACACCTTTCACTTTTCCAAAGACCTCAAGAGCTTCTTCTCGTACCGCATCTTTCACTCCAACAGTTTCCAAATAGGTCTGGTCGTAGTGGGTCCAATCGTTCTCGCCTGCAGTGCTAGCCGATTTTGCCGCCATACCGGCATAGTGCGCGCGAGCGTGCACTTCGTGGTCTTGCGAACCGCCGTAGTAGTGAAGCAGTGGCCCCAGAACTGTTGGGTCGGGCAGAACTAGTACACCGCCTGCATCGAAGAGGACTGCATCAAAATTTCCGCTGGCAAGGTGAGGGTGTGGCACACCGTCACAATAGGCGTATCAGCCCGCTCGCCTCATAATTCGTGTTGTTCGGTGCAAAGCCCTACCATTAGGTCGTGCGTAGTGCTAAGGACTTCTTCAAACCTCTCGCCGCCGGTGCTCCTGAGCCCGTGCGCGAGATCCCGTTCCGCCCAAGTCGTGTCATTCACTTCTTCCCTCCACAAATTGAAAAAATGGTGGCAAAGCTTCCCGACACCATTCCTTCGGTCGATATTTTGCTCGGCAACTTGGAAGATGCCATTCCCATGGCCGACAAGGCAGCCGCTCGCGCCGGGTTCATTCATGTTGCCAAAACCATGCCCATGGGCGACACACAATTGTGGACCCGAGTCAACAGTCTCGACTCCCCCTGGTTCTTAGACGACGTCACCGACATTGTTACTCAGGCCGGCGACAAAGTTGATGTCATCATGATTCCTAAAGTGGAAGGCCCGGAAGATATTCACTATGTCGACCGCTTGCTTGCACAACTAGAAGCACGCGCTGGGTTGAAGCGGCCCATTTTGGTGCACGCACTTTTAGAAACCGCTCGTGGTGTGGCAAACGTAGAAGAAATTTGTGGCGCTTCACCGCGCATGCAAGGTCTTTCACTGGGGCCAGCAGACCTCGCGGCAAACCGACGCATGAAAACCACACGTGTTGGTGGTGGACACCCCGACTACATCGTGCGCAAAGACCCCAACCCCGATGCACCCGATGCACCGCGTGAAGTCTTTCAACAAGACCTGTGGCACTACACCATTGCTCGTATGGTCGATGCCTGTGCAATGCACGGCATTTTGCCGTTCTATGGCCCGTTCGGCGACATCAAAGATGTTGTTGCTTGCGAAGATCAATTCCGCAATGCATACTTGCTTGGTTGCGTTGGTGCGTGGAGTTTGCACCCCGTACAAATTGAAATTGCAAAGCGCGTCTTTAGCCCACGGCCCCAAGATGTACTGCAAGCTCAACGCGTGATCGACGCAATGGGCGACGGAACTGGTGCCATCATGCTCGATGGAAAAATGGAAGACGATGCTTCTGTTAAACAATGCAAAGTAGTTGTTGAACTCGCTAAACAGCTTGCTGTGCGTGACCCACATCTTGCTTCGCTCTACGGTTTCTAAAATTTCACGATAAAAGGATTACTGCAATGTCTGCTCTTCGCCCACGCCGCTCTGTTCTCTATATGCCTGCCGCAAACGAGCGCGCTCTAGAAAAAGCAAAAGGCATTGCCGCCGATGCGCTGATTTTCGACCTCGAAGATGCTGTGTCACCCGACTCAAAAGATGCCGCGCGCGAGAACGCGGTGAAAGCTGCCACTTCTGGTGAATACGGCAAGCGTGAAATCACTATTCGTTGCAATGGTCTCGACACCCCATGGGGCGCAGCCGATATTGCCGCTGCCGCCAAAGCATGCGTGTCTGCAATTGTGATTCCGAAAGTAAGCGACGTAAAAACTCTCGACGAAGTATCGCGACACCTCGATGCTGCCGGTGCACCAAAAGAAATGCTCATTTGGGCAATGATTGAAACACCAACCGCCATTCTCGATGTACGTGCCATTGCTGCTCACCCACGAGTTGCCGTACTCGTGATGGGCACAAACGACCTTGCTAAAGAACTTCGCGCTGCTCAAATACCAGGCCGCGCCCCGCTCTATTCACATCTGGCCACCGCTCTTCTTGCAGCACGCGAAGCAGGCAAGCCCATCGTTGACGGAGTGTTTAACAACATCAAAGATGCCGATGCTTTCCGCGCTGAGTGTGTTCAGGGAATGGAAATGGGCTTCGATGGAAAGACCCTTATTCACCCCGATCAAGTTGCCATTGCAAACGACGTATGGGCACCAAGCGAAGCCGAAGTAGAACATGCCCGCAAGGTCATTGCAGCATTCGATGAAGCACTTGCTGCCGGCAAAGGCGTTGTTCAACTAGATGGCAAGATGATTGAGAACCTGCATGTGGCAAATGCGCAACGTGCCATTGCAATTGCCGATGCAATTGCCGCGTTGAACTAACGCAGTTACAAATTCGCGCGGAAGAGTGCGAGCGTGCGTGTCCATGCTGTATTTGCAGCAGCGGAGTTGTACACATCGGGTCGCTCGTCGTTAAAAAATGCGTGGTCGGTTCCGTTATACACATGAAACGTGGCGTTCTTTCCACGTTTGCGCAGATCTTCTTCAAGAGCTTTTGCCATTTCAGGTGATGCAAAAGCATCATTTTCTGCATAGTGCCCTTCTACAACTGCAGCGAGTGCATCCCAATTCGGTTGGGCTTCTGGCCAAGGAATGACCCCGTAAAAAGGTGCGGCTGCAGCGACAGCGTCGGGGCGTTGGCAAGCCAAAGCCAAGGTGAGGCCCCCGCCCATACAGAACCCCACAACACCAACTTTTGTACGGCCAGTTTTTTCTTGAAGGAAGTCAACTGCTCCGCTCATGTCTTTTGCTGCATGTTGGAGATTTAAACCCATCATCAACTTGCCAGCTTCATCGGGTTCAGTACTTGACTCGCCGTTATAGAGGTCGGGTGCAAGCACCGTGAAACCCTCGGCGGCCAAACGGTTGGCAACATCACAAATATGGGGAACGAGCCCCCACCACTCTTGAATGAGCACAACACCAGGAGCAGATGCATCTGTGGCATTACTCGCTAGGTAACCGCTACAGGTTCCGCCATTGCTTTTAAATGAAACGTTCTCGCCCATGTGATCCTCTTTCAGTCTCTCATAACCATCTTAAATTGCTGACCGTGTGAGCAGTTCTATTGCAGGAGGGCACTGCGCCAACAAGCCCTGCGCAGGCAATGCCTCAACATCGTGTACTCCATCGCTGCTCACAATTGCTCTACAGAGCCCGAAAGGAACTTCACTTGCCTCGCGATGCCACGCACGCACCACACTTCGTTGAGATATTTGGCGGTCGAGATCTTTCACAATGCCCGCAAATAAAATATCGGGCAATCTTGCCCCCACACTTGCCGACAACAACACCGGGCGCTCGGCGCAATATGCAGCGCTTGCCAACGCCAACGAGCCCGCACTGCTCCACGCACTCATTGAGCCAGTTGCAAATGCAGACAACAACACCGCGTCGGCACTTGCCGCGGCAATGGCACCATGCGATGCACTCACTAAATGCGAAGGAATCTCTAGGCGTTCTAATACGCGAATCATGTGATTGGCGCCGTTGTCGCCATCGACAACGCACACTTCGATACCACTGGTTGATCCGGCAATGGCAAGTGCGTGTGCAACATCAAAAGACCAACCATCAACACAGATCAATGCACTCTCTGCTATTTCTGCAGCAAGATGTTCGGCGGTCTTATCGTCGTGAACCTGTTCAACACAGTTGTGCAGCGCTTCATACGGCTCACTTGCGGTCACCACGTGCGCACACAGCCACCACAGGGGCCCACACAGGGGATGACGCTCCACAATACGACGAGTGGTCACCACCACGCTTGCGGGGTCGAGGACGAGCCCAGAGAGGGCTGAAGCGGTTTCCAAAACAAGGTCGGGGGCGTCAACATTTCCGGTACGTGCCAAATACCTCAGGTGTTCTATGGGATGCACTTACACCAAGGTAGTGCCAACTTGCTACCGTTTCACCTGTGGCAACAACTCCTTCCCCAGATCTTGCTCTCACCACCGTCGCTGGAGACAGCCAGACCCTGAACGAATGGCTAACAACCTTCCATATGGCAACAGTGGTCATCGACCCCTACACCAATGAAAGTTCCTGGATTCTCGATACCGCGGCTCGCATTTTACGTAGTTTCATGGGTGCCGCAGTGCGCGTGAATTTTATTGTTACCGCAAGCGCCGATGAGGCCAAACAATTCCTCGGACCACTCGCCACAGAGTTCCTTACCTTTGCTGACCCCACTCGTGAAGCAGTGCGCCAACTTGGCCTTGCACAGCTTCCCGCATTTGTTTTTATTCAAAGTGATCTCGCTATCGGCGCTTCTGCCGAAGGTTGGCGCCCGGTGCAGTGGCGTGAAGTAGCAACAAAAATTGCTACCACCACGTCGTGGTCACAGCCCACCATTCCTGGTCCGAAAGACCCAAGTCCGTACGCTGGCACGCCGGCTCTTGTGTGACACTTCCACTCACCGACCTTCCCGTCGAAGAGTGTGTCTCTCAACTTTCATCTGCGCTCTTTAACGCACGACGCGCCGTACTTGTAGCGCCACCTGGTTCGGGCAAAACAACACTTGCCCCGCTGCGTCTTTTAGAAACCTCGTGGCTTTTACCGAACGAACGCATTGTGATGCTCGAGCCTCGCAAACTTGCCGCACGTGCTGCCGCACGACGCATGGCGCACATGCTGGGTGAAAAAGTTGGCGACACCGTTGGATACCAAACACGCGACGAACGTATTATTGGGCCAAATACTCGCATTGAAGTACTCACCGAGGGTGTGCTTACTCGTCGTTTGCAGAGCGACCCCGATCTTCCCAATGTTGGCATTGTCATTTTCGATGAAGTACACGAGCGCAACCTGCCAGGCGACCTCGGGCTTGCACTGTTACTTCACGCCCAAGAGTCTTTGGGTTCTCAACAACGCATCTTGCTCATGTCGGCAACACCCGACACCGACAGGTGGTGTACATATTTAGGGAACGCAGCGGGCGAACCTGCTCCTGTTGTGTCATCTAGTGGCACTCTCTTTCCCATTGAAGTTCACTGGTGGCGCTCGCCAACTGTGCGCAAAGGTCAACGACGCGACGACGAGCGGCTTGAAAATAAAGTTGCGACAACTGTGGTTCGCGCACTACGTGAAACCGAAGGCGATATTTTGGTTTTCTTGCCAGGCATCGGCGAAATTCGTCGCGCTATTACCGCAACCGAAAGCGTTACCGAAGGTGCAGTTGACCTCTTTCCTCTTGCTGGTGCTCTTTCCCAAGAAGAACAAGACGCCGCACTTGCCCCCAGCCGTCCGGGCCGACGGCGCATTGTGTTTTCTACCGATATTGCCGAGAGTTCGCTCACTGTTGATGGTGTTCGCGTAGTCATTGACTCAGGCATTGCTCGCGCCCCACGATTCGACCCACGTACCGGCATGACCCGACTCACCACCGTCAATATCAGCCAAGCAAGTGCCCACCAACGCGCAGGGCGTTCTGGGCGACTTGGCAATGGCACGGCGTATCGGCTCTGGCCACAAGCAGAACACGGCTCGCGACGCACACAAGTAGAGCCCGAAATTTTGCAAGTAGACCTTGCACAAGTGGCTCTTGAACTTGCGGCATGGGGAGTAGATGTTCAAGAACTTGCCTTTCTCGACACTCCTCCTTCTGCAGCATTTGAAAAAGGCCGCACGCTGCTCACTCTCATTGGCGCGCTTGACAGCGAAGGCTCAATTACCGAACTCGGCAAGAAAATGCTCTCGCTTCCTTTGCACCCTCGCCTTGGAGCAATGGTGATGAGTGCAGCGCCACAGGAATTATGGACCGCATGTCTGCTTGCATGTTTGCTTGAAGAGCGCGACATTGTTCGAGGAATACGCGACAACATTCCTGAAGACCTGGCATGGCGTATTGAATGTGTAGACGGAGCAAGCAGCGACGACCGCATTGACCGCCGTGCAAGTGCACGCGTGCGCGACCAAGCACGCGATTTATTGAGCAGAGCCAACCGCGTGCACGGGTCGCATGGCTCGAGTGAATCGGTTGTGGTTCACGAAACCGGCAAACTTCTCTTGCGTGCGTATCCCGATTGGCTCGCCGTGCGTAAAACTGCCGGCGGGCAATTTCAATTGCGCAGCGGGGCTGCAGCATGGATGCCGAAAAATGCACATTTGGCCGACGAGCAATTTCTTGTTGCTGCAGATCTCGACGGCGACCGCAAGAACAGCCGTATTCGCCTTGCTGCAGCGCTCTCACAAGAAGACATCACCGACCAACTTGCAGAATTCATGACCGTCAGTAACGAACTCGTGTGGGATCGTGAAAAAAACGACCTCGTGCGCCATATTGAATGGAAACTCGATGGCATGCGGCTACGTACTGTGCGTCAAAAGCCAGAGCCAAGTGAACAAACAACTACCGCACTCATTGAGCGTATTCATGCAACAAGCTTGCAGGCGCTTACTTGGAACGACAATGCCATCTCGCTGCGTCAACGTGTTGCTTTTCTTCATTCGCGTAATAGCGAATGGCCCGACTGGAGCAACAAAAACTTGCTGAATAGTCTCGGCGAATGGCTCAAGCCATATCTTGCCGGGTGCACTTCACGCAACGACCTTGAAGCTCTTAACGTGGCTCTCATTTTGCGCAGCGGCTTACCCATGCACCTCGGCAGCGAACTCGATGCACTCGCCCCCGAGCGCGTCACACTCAACAACGGCGCCGAGTTCACCATTGCCTACCGAGGTGACGAACCCCCTCGCATCTCTGCACGCGTTCAGGCCTTCTACGGCGTCACCATTCACCCTTGTATTGGCGCTGGTGCGGTTCCCCTTGTGGTGGAACTGCTCTCACCTGCCCATCGCCCAGTGCAAGTAACAAGTGACCTCCCTGCTTTTTGGGAGGGCTCATGGGCAGAAGTGCGCAAAGAAATGGCTGGTCGCTACCCCAAACACTCGTGGCCGGCCAATCCAAGCGTGCGCGAGTAGACCTCTAGCCCCTACCGTAGAGGTATGGCTGATTTTGACTTCACCGAGATCTTCCCCCTCGGCCCCGACACCACCACTTATCGCTCTCTTGGAAACGAGGGTGTCTCTACCTTCGATTCGCCGGCAGGCACATTTTTGCGCGTCGAGCCAAGTGCCATCACATTGCTCACCGGTACCGCAATGCGCGATATTGCACACCTCTTACGCACCAGCCACTTGCAACAACTCGCCAACATATTGGATGACCCAGAAGCAAGCGACAACGACCACTTTGTTGCTCTCGACCTCTTGAAAAATGCAAGCATCGCAGCCGGCGGAATTTTGCCCATGTGTCAAGACACCGGTACCGCAATTGTGAAAGGCAAGAAAGGCCAGTTCGTTTTCACTGGTGGCGGCGATGAAGAAGCAATTGCCCGCGGTGTGTACAACACATATCTCACCAGCAACTTGCGCTACAGCCAAATGGCTCCGCTCAACATGTACGACGAAGTCAACACAGGCAACAACCTTCCAGCTGAAATTAAAATTTCTGCAGTCGATGGCGATGCATACAAATTTCTTTTCATGGCAAAAGGTGGAGGCTCGGCCAACAAGAGCTACCTCTTCCAAGAAACGAAAGCTTTGCTGAATGAAAAGGCCCTCTTGCCGTGGCTCTTCGACAAAATGAAAACACTCGGTACTTCAGCGTGCCCGCCGTATCACTTAGCAGTCGTTATTGGCGGCACCTCTGCAGAAAGTGCTGTGGAAACTGCAAAGCTTGCTAGCGCTCATTACCTCGATTCGCTCCCCACTGCAGGTAGTGCACTTGGTCATGCGTTTCGCGATATCGACCTTGAACAAAAAGTGTTGAAACTTGCTCAGCAAACAGGTATTGGCGCCCAATTTGGAGGCAAATATTTCTGTCACGACGTACGCGTTGTTCGCCTTCCTCGCCATGGTGCAAGTTGCCCCGTGGCATTTGCTGTGTCGTGCAGTGCCGACCGACAAGCGTTAGGGAAAATTACTGCCAAAGGTATTTTCCTCGAAGAACTTGAAACCGACCCCGCACGTTTCTTGCCCCAGGTCACCGAAGATCAACTTGCCAGCGAAGTAGCGCACATCGATCTCTCGCAACCCATGAGCGACATTCGCAAAAAGTTGTCGCAGTACCCTGTGAAAACCCGCGTCATGTTGACTGGCCCCATGGTGGTGGCACGCGACATTGCTCACGCAAAAATCAAAGAGCGCATCGACGCCGGCGGTGGCATGCCGCAGTACATGAAAGATTTCTGCGTGTATTACGCCGGCCCTGCTAAAACTCCTACCGGTATGGCTTCGGGTTCATTTGGCCCTACAACTGCCGGACGCATGGACTCCTATGTCGATGAGTTCCAAGCACAGGGTGGAAGTTTCATCATGCTTGCTAAGGGCAACCGTTCTGCGCAGGTAACAAATGCCTGCAAAACACATGGTGGTTTTTACCTTGGCTCAATAGGTGGCCCTGCCGCTCGCCTTGCTCAAGATTGCATTACCAAAGTGGAAGTGTTGGAGTACGCAGAACTCGGCATGGAAGCGGTATGGAAAATTGAAGTGAAAGATTTTCCTGCATTCATCGTGATTGACGACAAAGGAAACGACTTCTACGACCTGGTGAACAAGCCATATCAGCCAAGCCCTGTTTCAATTACCAAGCACTAAAACTGGTCGTTAACCCAATTCGCCAGCGAGTTCGCCTAAGCGCTTTTCACCCTCGCTTGTTTGGCCACCGCGTGCCATGAAATTTTGCATCGCAGTTTGTGCGCGTGGGTCGGCGAGCAACTTATTAAAGCCAATGGCTTCTTGTAGTAATTCATCGTGAATATTATGGTCGCTGCGCAAAATTGCAGCCTTCGCTTCCTGCACTGCAGCGGGCGGAAATGATGCAATGCGTTGCGCCATGCGTTGCACGAAGGGCCACAACTCGCCTTCATCTAATGTGCGATTCACCCAACCCCATTTTTCGGCAGTGTCGGCATCAATATCGTCGCAACCAAGCACCACTTCCAGTGCGCGCGAACGCCCCACTAAACGCGAAAGGCGCACGGTGCCACTTCCACCAGGAATGATGCCGAGTGCAACTTCTGGTTGATTAAAAATTGCTTTGCCGCGCAGCGCAAAACGCATGTCGCAGCTCAGAGCCAGCTCACTGCCCCCGCCACCAATGCGACCTTCAATGACCGCAATCGTTGCTTTGGGCATTTCGCGAAATGCTTCACACATTTTGGTGAAGGTATTGAGTTCACTAGGTGCAGGCGAGTTTTGCGGTATTTGCAAAATAAGGCCTACATCGAAATGTGGAATGAAGAAGTCGGGGTTGGCAGAACTTAAAACCACCACACGCACTTCATTGTCGCTGGCAAGTTCACCAGCAAGTTTTGCCATTTCGCCATAGAGCGGAAGGTCAAAAATGTTGATGGGTGGATTGTTGATGACTACCGACGCCACTGCGTCGACTACCTGCACACGTGCTAATTGGTATCCGGAATAGTCCATGGCATCTCCTACAAAAGTGATTTCATTGCGGCACGAGTTGCGGCAACTTCATCGGGGTTGCCACCAAATTCCACTGCACCAAAATCGGTGACACCAATATCGCGCAGCGCGTTTACTCGCTCGCACACTTCTGCAGCACTTCCCACAATGGCAATATCAGCTGGCCCCGCAGCACCTTCTAGGTCGAGCATGGCGCGGTAGCTAGGGAGTTGACCATAAATGGCAAAGGTTTGCGCTGCGCGAGCCAAGGCCGCGTCGCGGTCTTTTGTAACGCACACCGGTAGTGCAGCAATTACGCGTGGTGTTGGCTTTCCTGCTTCATCGGCAGCGCGGTTGAGAGTAGGAATGGTGTGTGACGACAAAGTTGCTGGCCCTGTGCACCAGGTAAGAGTGCCATCGGCAAGTGCCCCAGTGACGCGCAACATTTGCTCACCTAGTGCTGCCACGACAACCGAAAATGGCTGAGAGCCGGCAACGGAAACATCGACATGAGCTGAATACACCTCACCGCTAAATGACACTTTCGACGTTTGTGCAAGCTGAGTGAGAATGGTGAGGTATTCGCGCATGTGGCGCACTGGCTTGTCGAACGACATGCCCATCATATTTTCAATAACAATTTTGTGGCTCAGCCCAATGCCCAGGCACAACCGCCCGCTCGCTGCCGCATTCACCGTGAGGCACTGCTGCGCCAGCATCATGGGGTGGCGCGGGTACGTTGGCACCACTGCCGTACCTAGCTCAATGCGTGGCACTTCTCGCCCAACAATTGCAAGAACCGTGAGGGTGTCGTGGCCAAATATTTGTGGAGCCCAATAGCTGGAAAAACCATCTTGTTCTGCCGCGCGTGCCTCGGCCACAATGACATCGAGGGTTCCGCTAGTAACTGCTCCACCAAAAATTCCTATTTTCATGAGCGAAACCGTATCACTCACAGAGCAACGAATATCTCTAGGCGAGGCTCACCAGGTCGAGCCACGACTTATTGAAATAGTCCACTTCGCCGTCGGGAAGTAACAGCACCTTGGTTGGTGCAAGCCGTTCAACAAATTCAGGGTCGTGGCTCACGAAAATAATGGCGCCTTTCCAATCGGAAAGTGAGTTGGCAATAGATTCGCGACTCGCTGGGTCGAGGTTGTTCGTTGGTTCGTCAAGCAACAGCAAGTTGTTGCGGCCCACCATCAACATGGCAAGAGCCAACTTTGTTTTTTCTCCACCCGAGAGAGTGCCCGACTCTTGGAACACTTTGGTTCCAGAAAGCCCAAACATTCCTAAATAGCCGCGCAGTTGAGTTTCTGTAAGTGCCAACTGCGGTGGCGCCTCTTTGCGCATGTGGTCAATGAGGTTGGCATGTGGGTCGAGGTTGTCGTGCTCTTGTGCGTAGTAACCCATTTGCACTTTGTACCCAAACTCAAAGTTGCCAAGGTTCGCATCTGTTTCGCCAGCCAAAATGCGCAACAAGCTGGTTTTACCCGCACCGTTCAGGCCCAATATGAGCATTCGCTCACCTCGGCCCAAATCGAAGGAAACATCTTCAAAAATAGCTGGACCAGCATAAGCCTTCGACAAATGGCTTACCGTGATGACCGTTTCACCAGCTTGTGGTGGGTCGGGAAACTTCACTTTCATTACACGATCTTTTGCACCGGCCTTCGTGCGAGTTGACTCCATGCGGTCAATGCGCTTTTCAATGCTGTGCGCCATGCTTGCTTTTGTTGCTTTTGCACCAAAGCGGTCGACCAATGTTTGTAAGCGGTCAATTTCTTTCGACTCCATTGCGGCTTTCTTTGCCGTTCTGCGCTCGTCGTCAGCACGCGAAGTTTTGTACTGCGTATAGGTGCCCTTGTACTCCACCAAGGTTCCTACTTCGTCTTCGCCTGGCCTATCGAGATGCAACACTCGAGTAATTGCTTCATCGAGCAGTTCGAGGTCGTGGCTAATGACCAACAAAGCGCCACGATATTGCCGCAAAAAGTTCAGCAACCAGGTTTTTGCATCAACGTCGAGGTGGTTGGTGGGCTCATCGAGCAACAACATGTCGCTACCCGCAAATAAAATTCGTGACAGCTCTACTCGGCGACGCTCTCCACCAGACAGAACACCTAACTGCAAATCGAGCCGATCGGGCTTCAGCCCCAAACCCGCCGCAATGGAGCGCGCTTCGCTGTCGGCCGAATAGCCACCTTTGTCGCGAAACTGCTCTTCGGCCTTGGTGTACTTGCGAATATTTGATTCACTCGCATTTTCTTCCATACCAATGCGTAATTTTTCTAACCGAATGAGATCTTCGTCAATGTTGCGGCCCGACAAAATATGATTCACTGCAAGCCGTCCGTCGAACTGACCAGCTGCTCGAGGGTCTTGCGACAAATAGCCGTAGCCACCCTTTCGCAAAATGTTGCCTTTCGTTGGGTCATTGTCGCCACCGAGAGTTTTGAAGAGCGTGGTCTTACCTGCACCATTGCGACCAACAAGGCCTACCTTGTCGCGCGGCATCACTGTGAAGGTTGCGTCTTCAACAATGGTCTTGCCGCCTATTTCAACGGTGATGGCATTGACTTGAAGCACCGACCTATCGTGTCACCACTCGCGCCCAGTAACAACCACCATTTCAAATAGGCAGCGTGACTTTCGTTCTAACCTGTAGGCGCAGCGGTACTTGGCGTGGGAATAGTTGTTGCAGGTACAGCAGTTGTGGCAACCGGAACCGTTGTTGCAGGTACTGCTGCGATAGTTGTGGCCACGGCCGGACCCGTGGTTGCCACCGGCACAGGTACAGAGGTGGAATTGCTCGCCAATGTTGTTGTAGAACCAGCACCCAGGGTCGTTGTAGTGGGCATCACGCCTTTGAGCACCCGAGAATCATCTTGGAAATTGACCTTCATGCAATCACCCGGAGCACTTGGCGCAATGCCAACAGCTCGAGCAATAGCAGTAGCCAGCACTACTCGACCATCGGGGCTCGGGTGTATGCCATCGTTTGAACGCAATGAGCGAGTTGCTGAAATAGTGCGCCAGTCGAGCAACGTAATATTTTCGTTCGCGTCAACAAGTTCTTCAATGATGGTGTTTACTTCCGCCTGCTTACTACGAAACTCTGTGGTGTTCACAAGAAGTATGGGCAACGGAGACACGCGAGCAATGGCTTTTTCCATTGCAGTGCGGTAACGCTCTTTGTTTCCGTCGTAGTTAGAACCGAGTCCAATCACTACTGCGTCCCAGCCTTCACTCCAACGCAGGTCGAGCACCTTGCCAGCAAACTCAGCGAACTGACCAGCTTCTGCTTCAAGGGCAACATTCCAACCTTGTGGAACCATGAGACCACATGCTTCGTTGCCGTACCGCTTCGAGATTGACGACATGATGGAGTCGCCAATCATGAGCAAGCGATTTCCCTGTGCAACAGAACCCAAAACCGCACCTTCAAGTTTGGGGAACTTCACGTCAGATGCAAGGTTTGGCGGCAATGTAGCGACGCCAACAAAATCATTTCCTGGAATACGACCCACGCCGTCAAGTTCTCCCCCGTTGGCATCTCCAGACACCAGGGAACACGCCGACACTCCAACAGCAAGAAATGCTGTCGCGAGAAAAATGGGCAAGGTCTTGCGGTTCAACATCAGAGTTCTAGTCCACCGCCAAAAGTTCCGAAAAGCAAGTCAATTACAGGTGACTAGTGCCATTATTTTTGCGCAATTCGTCACGAATCTCCGCTAAAAGATCATTTGTCGAAGGAGTTGCAGCTGCCGAACGGAACTTGTTGTACAACTTCACAATAGAAAACATCACAAAAGCAACGAGCAAGAAGTTAATGACCGCTGACAACAAGGTTCCAAATGGCAAGAAACTGCCGTTGAGAGTGAGACCTTTATTGTTGAAATTTGGTTGTTGCCCACCAAAAATTGCACCGAGAATTCCACCCAATATGCCTTGGTTGTCTTTCCCATCACCAGCAAAGGCGTCGATGATGGTTTTGAAAGTTGCGCCCATCACAAAGGCAACACCAATTTCCACCACATTGCCGCGATCAATGAACTCGCGGAACTCTTTCACCACTTTGCTGGGTTTTTCAATTGCTTTTGGCATGTACCCAATGTAGGTC
>JABMMV010000190.1 GCA_013205145.1 bacterium | reverse complement strand
GGACTGAATTTTGCGCTCGTAGCTTAATGGATAGAGCATCTGATTACGGATCAGAAGGTTGGCGGTTCAAGTCCGTCCGAGCGCGCCAATGTTTACTCCATAACTAATTACGGGTTATGTGTTCAACGATACGACTACCACGGTGCTTTCTCCATGAAGCTGGAGCGCATAATCTAAAGACATCACCGAAATGAGGTCGCCATATGGCGCATCGCGTTACCGTACCATCTTTACAACGGGCACGTCGACTGCTCGACCAACGCATCAAACCATTCGTCACTAGTGGTGCTATCAACTTCACCGTTACCGCAACTGAGGAGTGGTTTGAATCCCCTGACTATGACACTGCCGTTGTATCCCCTGTAACACCATTTGTCATTGGTTCAAAATGGGGACAAGCGTGGCACACACGATGGTTTCATCTCACGGCCGTTGTTCCGCAGCATTTGTCGAACGTGGAAATTGCTGCTTATGTCGATCTTGGCTTTCAGGGTCCGGGCGATGGTTTTCAAACTGAAGCACTTGTGTATATCGACAGCCATATTGTTCATGCAATTCAACCAGACCGTCGGCTTGTTCATCTCGGCTCCCACAACACCGGAGCGATCATTGACATATGGGTTGAAGCTGCCGCAACACCAAGTATTGCTGGACACGACTACGGATATGGGCCGACAGCATTTGGCGACCCCGCAACTGCGCCGACACATCTGGTGTACACATTGCGCGCCGCACAACTTGTTGCGTTCAGCAAAAGCATCAACGAATTAGCAATTGCACTGCATGTAGTTATAGACCTCACACTTGACCTTCCAGATGAGGCACCGCAACGCGCACGCGCATTTTCTGCACTGGAACAATGTGGTCTCGTTCTTGACGTGAATGACGTGGCAGGAACCGCCTCAGCAGCACAGCGCACACTAGAAGCAGTATTAGGAATTAGTAATGGGCCTGCTGCTCACCGCATCACCGCAACTGGGCATGCACATTTAGATACTGCATGGCTGTGGCCTATTCGTGAAACCCGTCGCAAGGCAGTGCGCACATTTGCTAACGCCGTTGACTTACTCACGAAGAACCCTGATGCTGTGTATTGCCACAGCCAAGCACAGCACTATGCATGGGTGGCAGAAGATGCCCCCGATATTTTTGCGCGTGTAACAGAACTTGTTCGGGAAGGTCGATGGGAAGTTATTGGCGGCATGTGGGTAGAGACTGACCTCAACTTGCCTTCAGGTGAAAGTTTGTTACGCCAACTAGCACAGGGCCAACGCGCATTCCGCAAATGGTTTGGCGTTACTTGCTCTGGTGCATTCTTACCCGACGACTTCGGATACCCAGGTTCACTTCCCCAAATTGTCTCTCATGGTGAATGTCGGTGGTTCTTTACGCAAAAGCTCAGTTGGAACGAAACAAATTCATTTCCACACCACACGTTCTGGTGGGAAGGAATTGACGGAACGAAAGTGTTTACTCACTTCAGCCCAGTGGATACTTACAATGCAATTATGACGCCGTCGCAATTGCGTTTTGCTGAACGCAATTACAAAGACCATGCAGGCTCTTCACACTCTCTTGTTCTCTACGGCCACGGTGATGGCGGCGGCGGGCCGACACAAACGATGATTGACCGTGGTCGACTTGCTGCTGATCTAGAAAACGTTCCGCGTGTTACATTCGGCACGGTTGCAGGGTTTTTTGAAACTTCTCAGAAGGAATACGGCACCAATGCCCCACGCTGGGTAGGCGAAATGTATTTCGAAAAACACCGCGGTACCTATTCCACTCAGGTACGAACCAAACAGGGAAACCGATCAAGTGAACGCCTGCTTCATGAACTTGAATTGTGGTCAGCGCTTGCACGCGTTCGTCCACCGGCTCTGAATGAACTTTGGCAAAACGTTTTGACACAACAGTTTCATGACATCATTCCGGGTTCTTCAATTGCATGGGTACACGATGACGCTGAAGCTGTTCATGTTGATATTGCTTCAAAGATTGAAGCAATATTAGTGAGTGTCATTCCTGTGAGCAATGGCGACACTCACATTCTGAATCCTGCACCAGTCGCTCTGCGAGCAGTTGTTGATGTTGATGCCGCTCCAATGTGGGCAGAAGCGGAGGCATTTGGTGCTGCCCTCCCTACCGCGACTCTTCCCAGCGACGTTGTTCCAGTTTACGCATCAACCAAGGACGGTTCAATCACAATTACTAACGGCATTCTCACTGTGGTGTTTAGTGCAGACGGAGCCACTACCCACTTATCCAATGGCAATCGTGACCTCATTCCAGATTCCTCGCGGGCCAACTTCGTATTGCGACAAGACACTCCTGCCGAATATGACGCGTGGGATATTGACGCGGCGGATGCCAATGCACCTTCGACACCCTTGCTTGCTACTGCACCACCAGTCATTGTGGAATCGACTCCGCTTCGCGTCACCATTGAATGCGGGTTTGCTACTGACACATCATGCTTCACTGTTCGGTTTGCATTGCGAGCTGGTGCATCACAACTTGATATTTCAGTTGATGCCGATTGGCACGAACAAGAATGTCGATTGCAATGGGTTATCCCCACCGGCCTTCGTGCGTTGCACGCCGTGTGCGGCACGCAGTTCGGTCATGTCACGCGTGCACGCCATACAAATACCAGTTGGGATGTTGCCCGTTTTGAAGTATGTGCTCATCGGTACATTGCTGTGAGTGAACCATCGTTTGGTGCAGCGATTCTTGCCGATGGTCCGCGCGGGTATGACATTCGTGGTGACGAATTACGACTCACAGTGTTGCGGTCTCCGAAGTTCCCTGACCCCGAAGCAGACCTTGGTCATCAGTATCTTCAGTGGTCGGTCTCGCTTCTGAATGGCGACCCAACGACAAATGGAATTGAGGATGCAGCAGCCCTAATGGCTCACCCTGTACGAATTCTCGATGGTGTTCCTCGTGTACCTGCTTCAGTAATTTCACTTGAAGTTCCCGGCGCACTTATTAGCTCTGTAAAACCGGCAGATGATGGAAGCGACGACATCATCGTGCGCATCTGGGAAACACGTGGTGGACGAACATACGGTGCATTAACAATTAACGGAATGACGGCGGCACAGGCATGCAATGCCCTAGAAGACCCCGGTATGCCGTTGAACATCACTGAAAATGGGACTCTTGCAATCGAATTGCAGCCATTTGAAATTATGACCCTACGTATTACGCGGCACTAACTACGCAATAGCGCCGAACATTACGAACAGTGGCAGAACAGCACGCATATTTTTGACGAGTAACGCTATAACTGTCGAGAGTGTCCGAATACTTGGGTTAGGCGAACTGAGTCGGGGCCGATTCGGTGACTAAGTGAGCCGAGTGGTTCGTTTTGTGACACTGTTAGCCATTCAGTTAGCCAATCACCTGACTATTCGTGACTATTGCTGACTCTGTTGATGTAAAATAACCCTTATGAAAACACTCCCTGATAAGGGAGTGATCATTAGGTGTGTTATTCCGGATCAGATACTCAGCGCCTCCGATTCGTTAGGCGCAGATCTATTTCAAAGTTGCTAGGTAACTGTGGTCCTTGAGCGCCCCAGGAATGGTCACAGCCACCTATTTCTTTCCATGTACATAAGCACTCAACCCCTTTGAGAGCTCGTGGGTATCTCCACGTTTTGTGGAAGCTAAGTGGCTCTATGTTCGCAGTTAGGGCAATATCATCACCGATTGTTGTCATCCACTCCAAAATAGATAGATAAATATTCCCTGCTATAAACATTGATTCCGAAATTGCGTTGCCAAAAACTCCATAAGGAGAAATCTCCTCATTTATTGATGGATCTTCGGACTTGATTCTTGCGCGCCCCCTGTTTTTACCAACAACTATGTTATTAAAACCATACGTTGGATCTGAAACCGGTAATCCAGAAAATAATTGGAAACTACCTATTGATGGATGGACAATGTTGCAGAGCAATTCATAGTCTTTTTTCAACGTCCCCGTAGT
>JABMMV010000018.1 GCA_013205145.1 bacterium | reverse complement strand
GTTCTCTACCTACGCAACGTTCTGGATTCGTCAAGCAATTGGTCGTGCACTCGACCAAAAGGCAAGCCTCATTCGTATTCCTGGTGACCGTTCGGCAAGCTTGCGCGCTGCACTTCGCCAGTCGTCTGGCGATGGCGAAAACCTCGATATCGGTAATGCCGAATTGCACCGCCTCACCACCCCTGTATCGCTCGACAAAACTGTTGGCGACGATGGCGACGCCACTTTGGGCGACCTCATGGACAACGGCCAAGGAACTCCTGAAGATGCCGTTATGGCTCTTGTTGATGGCGAGTTGCTCGATGAACTTCTTGGCACGCTCGACGACCGCGCACGTTATGCAGTTGAAGCACGCTTTGGGCTTCTCGACGGTGAGCGCAAGTCGTTCCGCGAAGTGGGCGAAGCATTGGGCGTTACTGCCGAAGCTGCTCGTCGCTTAGTGAGCCGTGCGGTGATTGGCTTGCGTGAAGATGCCGAACGCATCTACGCGGCCTAAAGACCACTAATTCATTGCTGAATTCGGCAATGTTCTTACTACGCTAAAAATCCTTATGGCACGTACCTGGTCTCCCGATTCATGGCACACGTTCCCCGCTGAGCAACAACCAGCGTGGCCCGACGATGCAGCCCTTTTGGGCGCTTTGAAACAGGTATCTGCGTACCCCCCATTGGTCTTTGCCGGCGAAGCCCGCAACCTGCAAGTTGCCCTTGGGCATGTTGCCGCAGGCAATGCCTTCTTATTGCAAGCTGGCGATTGCGCCGAAAGCTTCGATGAGTTTTCTGCAGTCAACATTCGGGAAAAACTGCGCGTCATTTTGCAAATGGCTGTCGTGCTCACCTACTCACTCGGAGTTCCCGTGGTGAAAGTGGGCCGTATGGCTGGTCAATTCGCCAAGCCTCGTTCGCAGCCGTTCGAAAAAGTAGGCGACCTCATGTTGCCTTCGTTCCGTGGGCACATTGTCAACAACGAAGCCGCAAACGAGGAAGCACGCCGCCCCAACCCCGAACGCTTGGTTCAGGCGTACCACCAATCGGCAAGCACGCTCAACTTGTTGCGCGCCTTCACCAAGGGTGGCTTTGCCGACCTGAATCGCGTGCATGCGTGGACCCAAGAGTTCGTTGGCTCTTCTCTTGAAGGTCAACGCTATGAAGACCTCGCTAATGAAATTGAGCGCGCGCTCAACTTCATGCGTGCCTGTGGTGTTGACACCGAACACAATTCAAACTTGCATGAAGTCGATGTGTTCACTTCACATGAAGCACTTATTTTAGGTTACGAAGAAGCACTCACCCGCCAAGACTCACTTACTGGCGATTGGTACGACTGTTCTGCACACATGTTGTGGATTGGCGAGCGCACACGTCAACTCGATGGTGCGCACATTGAATTCTTGCGCGGCGTGCATAACCCCATCGGTTGCAAAGTTGGGCCTACCGCTACCCCAGAGTTCGTCATTGAACTGTGCCAAGCACTGAACCCCGCCCGCATTCCTGGTCGACTCACTCTCATTGCTCGTATGGGCGCAAATGACGTAGAAGACAAACTGCGCCCACTCTTGCGTGCTGTTCGCGATGCTGGCCACCCTGTGGTGTGGGCTTGTGACCCCATGCACGGCAACACCATTACTTCTACTGGTGGTCGCAAAACACGTCGCTTTGAAGACATCGTTACTGAAATAGCTGGCTTCGTTCGCGCACACCGCGCAGAAGGCACATGGCCTGGCGGCATTCACATAGAACTCACCGGCGATGCGGTCACTGAATGCTTAGGTGGCACCGACGCCCTGAGCGAGACCGACCTTGACGATCGTTACCAAACAGTGTGCGACCCGCGCTTGAATGGCCGCCAGTCACTCGATTTGGCATTCCGTGTTGCGGAGCTCATTCGTTCTAATCTGAACGCCTAGAGCTTTTCACACTATGACTCAAACACTTTCCTCTTTCTCGCTCCTCGATACCTGGCCAGTTGAATTCTCATCTGTTGCCGTGATCAATCGACGCGGTGAAACATTCACTCATGGCGACACTGCAAAAACGGTGCGCATTGCATCGGTCAGCAAACTCTTTACTGCGTGGGCAGCAATGATTGCCGTTGAAGACGGAACCATTTCGCTTGCCGACCCCGTTGGCCAAGAAGGCTGCACCGTTCGTCACGTGCTTTGCCATGCAGGTGGCTATTCATTCGATGGCGTTAATGCCATTACATCGCCCGAACGTAAACGCATTTATTCCAACACGGGAATTGAAATGTTGGCCGACCATATTGCACAACGTGCAGAGATGCCCTTCGACGAGTACATGCATGAAGCAGTGTGTGTGCCGTTGAAACTCACGGCGACAGTGCTTGAGGGCTCCCCCGCAAAAGATGTGCGCAGCAACATTGCCGACTGCGCACTGTTCGCTGCCGAGTTGCGCCGCCCCACGCTTTTGTCGCGGGAAACTGTGCGTGACATGACAACAGCACAGTTCCCCAGCCTTGAAGGTGTTGTTCCGGGGCTGGGTCGTTTCGACCCGTGCCCATGGGGC
>JABMMV010000189.1 GCA_013205145.1 bacterium | reverse complement strand
TCGCGCCGATGCGGAGCGCCCGAGGGCAACATGTCGACCATGGTGATTGAAGTATGAATATGACCGCGAGCTTCCACGTGTTCTACCTTCACTCCTGCTTGCATGAGCGCACGCGCATATGCATTGCCTTCATCGCGTAACGGGTCGAACTGGCATGTCACCAACATTGTTGGCGGCAACCCTGCAAGTGAGGCAGCAAGCAATGGTGATGCTTGTGGGTTCTTTCGTTGCTCTGGAGTGGCGTAGTGATTCCAAAACCATTCCATGAGTGACTTGGTGAGAATAAATTGCTCACCATTTTCAATGTGCGAGCCGTGTTGTTGCGAACCATCGGTGACGGGGCACAACAAGAGTTGACCGCTGAGTTGCGGCCCACCTTTGTCGCGAGACATTTGCGCAGTAACTGCCGCAACGTTGCCGCCGGCACTCCACCCTGCAACTGCAATTTGTTCCGCAATGCCACCAAGTGCAGCAGCATTGGCGTGCACCCATTTCACTGCAGCAAATCCATCTTCCGCTGCAGCAGGAAACGGTGCCTCTGGAGCATGGCGATAGTTCACCGAAACAATGAGTGTGTTCGACTGTGCACACAAGTCGCGACACAGTGGGTCGTCAGATGTGTGGCTACCAAACACCCAACCACCGCCGTGGAAATACACTGCAATGGGGTGCGGGCCAGGTGTTGCAGGGCGATACAACCGATATTCCAACTCGCCATCAGCGCTTGGCAAAACACCGTCTGCAATTTCGCCCACTTCGGGGCCTTCGGGGCGTATTGCCGACGATGCTTCGGCAAAAGCACGAGCATCGGTGGGGCTCATCGTTTCCATTGCGGGCAAATTGAGTGTTGAAATAAAGTCGAGCACCATGTCAACATCGGGCTGCACTTCACGCACTAAGCCGTCGTTGCGCTGCGTCTTGGTTGAACCAGCAAGTTCAAACCCGAGGAAGCCCTTGTTCACCACTTCCTCGCATGCCATGCGGTAGCGCCCGACGCCTCCTATATACGGAAACAGCACACGCGGTTTACCAGGAACGTTGGCACCCATGTACCACGAGTTGGCATCTTGAAAAATAGTGATGTCGGCACAATCGGTGCAATGCACACGCCAACCCTCTTCAGCAAGTGGAGTGGGCTCAATGGTGTCGAATCCCTGCTCGCGCATGTGTACCAACGTGTCGCGAATCCAATCGACATGTTGCTCAATAGACACCATCATGTTCGAAAACACCGACGGGCTACCCGGGCCAGTAATCATGTACAAATTGGGGAAACCAACAGATGTGAGACCAAGGTAAGTGAGTGGCCCATTTTCCCATTTGTTTTTGAGAGTGATGCCATTTTTCCCAGTGATGTTGGCGTTCACAATGGCGCCAGTCATTGCATCAAAGCCAGTGGCATACACAATTACATCGAATTCCTTTGACTCTTTGCCAAAGTCAATTCCTGTTTCCGTAATGCTGCGTATCGGGCTTGTATTCAAATCAACAAGTCGCACATGTGATTTATTAAATGTTTCAAAATACCCCGTGTCCATACATGGGCGCTTCGTGCCGTAACCATGTTTGTATGGGCTCAACAGCTCAGCAACCTCTGGGTCTTTTACTACCGAGCGCACTTTCATGCGCATGAACTCGGCAACGACATCGTTAGCTTTGCGGTTGATTGCAGAGTCCATGAAGGTATTACCCAACGACAACAGTTCACCTTTTTGCCACGCTTCTTCCAGCATCGCAAACGCTTCTTCTTGTGTTACCGACAACGCCGAAACAGTTGGGTCTTCCAATGGCACACCCGTACCTGAATAGCGAGCCTCATGTTGATACGCCACACGATCAGCTGTCAAGCGTTCAATACGATCTTGCGGAGCGGGTCCGTTAAATGCGGGCATCGAGAAGTTCGGTGTGCGTTGAAAGATCACCAACTCTTTTGCTTGGTCAGCAATGTGGGGAATTGACTGAATACCTGAAGAACCTGTGCCAATCACTGCAACGCGCTGGCCCGTGAAGTCGACCCCTTCATGTGGCCAACGGCCAGTGACATACACATTGCCAGTGAATTTTTCAGTTCCAGCGATGTCGGGCTCTTTCGGCACCGACAAGCAACCCGTTGCCATTACATAATGCTGGCAAGTAATTGTTTCGCCAGTTGACGTGTGAATGCTCCACCGTTTTGCGACTTCATTCCACTGCGCACCATCAACACGCGTATTGAACTCAATGCCCGAATACAAGTCGTGCTTTTTTGCAATGAACTGCGCGTAACGCAGAATCTCCGGCTGAGCGGCGTGTTTTTCCGACCACTGCCACTGTTCATTAAGTTCGGGGTCCCATGTGTATTGATAGTCGGTGGTAGCGATATCGCAGCGTGCTCCGGGGTACCTATTCCAATACCAGGTGCCGCCCACATCATCGCCTGCTTCGAGCAGGCGATGGCTAAAACCTGTTTTGCGTAGTTCGTGCAGCAAGTACATTCCTGCAAAGCCAGCACCTACAACTACAACATCAACATCTGATTGCGCCATCACTGCCCCCTTATATATATGCCACGGCGGATCCCCGATACGCCCTCCGTAGTCTCTCAGATCTGATGTCGGTACTCAACATGGGCTAACTTCACAGGTATGGCCAAGGGCGACGTACCAAGAAAAGACCGCGCCACTCCAGACGAGGCCCGTGAACGCCTCATTAATGCCACCATCGAACTTCTGAAAACTGAGCCCATTCCCAAGGTCACCACTCGCCGCATTGCAGAGGTATCGGGCCTCAGCCTCATGGCCATCGCCCGCAACTTCGGCCACCAAGAAGGACTTTTCTCGGCGGCTTTTCAGGAACTGGTACGTCGCCACGTTGACGAGATGGAGTTGCATCCAAATGCCGCGGAACTGTTTGAACCCAACCTTGTGATGCGCACAAAACTTTTGGCATGGTTACTTCTCAACTCCGCTGACCCTAAAAATTTCCTCCCCGATACGTCGATGCCTCTCATGCAACGCTTGGAAGAACGACAATCGTTGGTGACAACAGCTTCTCCTCGCGCACAAAAAGCTCTGAACGAACTCATTGCGGTTGCCGGTGAAGGCTTCATCATCTTCAACGAAACACACCGCTTTGACGAAAATGTGTTACCAGATGTCGTACAACTGGTATCCACCATCCGCACCATGCTGCCCGACATTGAAAAACGCTTAGGTTGGACTGACTAGTCTTCGAATGACGCCGATATACGACACTGTTGCAGCAACTGCCGGCGCCGGCATTGCTACATCATTTACGGTGCAGTAACTCTTTGCGAGATCATTGCTAGAAC
The DNA here is from genome assembly GCA_013205145.1 of bacterium. Classification (GTDB taxonomy): domain Bacteria; phylum Actinomycetota; class Acidimicrobiia; order Acidimicrobiales; family Ilumatobacteraceae; genus F1-20-MAGs119. Next base: position 6,575 of record JABMMV010000189.1, on the reverse strand, counting down.
TTTGTCAAGCACGGCGCTTAGTGCTACAACTTCATCAGCAGAAAAACCATTGACCAATTGAGTTGCCCGTTGAGCAACTCGTTCAATTCCTTTGTCAGCAATTTTTCTCCCTTGAGGATTTAAACGCACTAACGAGCTACGCCTGTCATTTGGGTCGTTCTGGCGAATGATGTGACCCATATTTTCAAGTTGCGTGAGGCGATGTGTGAGCCCACTCGGCGACACCATGGCTGCAGCGGCAATTTCCTTTGGAGTGAGCACTCCGTTTTTCCCATTACGCCTCAGAGTTGCGAGCACATCAAATTCGCCGAGGTTAACGCCAAGGTCAGCAATGACCTCACCGGCAAAACCCAATGAAGCGGTGGCAATAATGTCGAATTTCAGGCCAATGCCCATTGCCTCAAAGTTCAGCTCGGGGCGCTCTTTAGCCCATGTTTCCAGGGTTTCACTGATTAATTGCTGAGGATCCACGTGGCCACCTTAACCATTTACTTTGACATCAAACAATTTGAAGTCGTACTATTCGGCATGGCATTTATTTTAGGAAATATCAATGGCAGAGCAGTTCTTGTTGATGGCGACAACTACTTCGATATTGAGAGCATAAGTAATGGTGCAATCTCGAGCAACCCAATGGATGCCATTACAAAATATTCAGAGTTGCACGCATTGTCGGCACAACTTCATGCAGCAACTCCAACAGGCAAGGTCTCCGAGGTCACACTTGGACCACCTATCACCCAGCCAAAAAATTGTTTTGCCGTCGGCCTCAACTACAAGAGCCATGCCGCAGAGTCGGCAATGGAATTACCTACGAACCCTCTTGTGTTCACAAAGTTTCCTTCGTGCCTCGTAGGCCCTACTGCAGATGTTGAATTACGTTCTGACGCAGTTGACTACGAAGTAGAGCTTGTTGTTGTTATTGGCACTGCCGGCAAAGACATTGATGCATCAGATGCATGGAGCCACGTAGCCGGAGTCACCATTGGTCAAGACATCTCTGACCGTATGGTGCAATTTGCAGCGCAACCACCGCACTTTGATTTAGGTAAATCTTTCGACACCTTTGGCCCCATTGGACCGTTCATGTACTCCACCGATCATTTCTCGAATCTCAATGATTTCACTTTGGAAACGCGCATTAACGATGAGGTACGTCAGAGTGACACCACAAAGAATCTCATTTTTGATGTGCCGTTTCTCATCCAGTACCTGTCACACATCACCTCGCTGTCACCTGGTGACATCATTTTCACTGGAACGCCCGATGGTGTTGGCGCTGCCCAAGGAAAATTTCTTCGTGATGGCGATGTAATTACTACCACCATTGGCGGGCTCGGCACTATGACTAACACTTGCCGTCGCGTGAGCAACTTCAACAAAGGAAACTAACAATGGCACTGAATGGTCTTCTCGATATTGAATTAGCGGTCAAGAACCCACAAGAGTTAAAAGATTTTTGGCTGAAGAACGGTCTCATTGCCGACGCATCAGGGTCTCTTGGCACTGCCGATAGGAAAAAACAAATCAACATTATTGAAGACACATATCGACACCTGTCTGCAATGCATCTCAGTTGTGAAAACGAAAGTGACTTAGCTCTCATTTCTCACAACCTCACCGATCTGGGTGTGTCATCAGTAATTCAAGGCACAACCCTCACCTGCACAGACCCTATTTTTGGTCATCACATTCTGATTGAAGTAGGTAAACCCACTCCTCTCACAGCTCCCCCCGTCAGAACTCTCAATGGTCCGGGCAATGCAGTACGTGTTGGTGAACGAGCCGATGTACTGGGTGAAACTTCTCCCCGACCACCTCGTCGTTTGGGGCACGTTGTGCTCGGCACTCCACACTTTGAAAAGGCAACTGACTTCTATGTCAATGGTTTGGGCTTCAAAGTGTCTGACCAAGTGCTCAACGGTTTTGCCACCTTTATGCGCGTAGAGACCGATCACCACAACCTCTTTATTCACCCTGGCTTCACAAGCCATATCAACCACTACGCATTAGAAGTTGACGATGTCGACGCAATTGGTAAAGCCGGAATGGCAGTACTTGCCGACCACCCCGACGCAAATGTGGTGGGCATCGGTCGCCACAACTTAGGTGCAAACATATTTTGGTATCTCACCGACCCTTCCGGAAATATGTTTGAGTTCTTCTCCGACATGGACCAAATCACTGATGACGAAGACTGGGAGCGCAACCACTGCAAGCGCGACTGGGAAGGTGCCGATGGCCCTGCTGGTTTCTCGGTGTGGGGGCCAAAAGAGCCTGAAAGTTTTATTAACCAACCCGACTTGCTCGAAATTGCGGCTGCCCGCGAAGCACGCGGACTCATTTAGGAGTTGATATGGACCTAGGAATTAGTGGTCGCCACGCCATACTGCTCGCATCGAGCCGAGGCCTCGGCAAAGCATGCGCAGAAAGCCTCGCTCGCGAAGGTGTCAACATTGTGATTAATGGCCGCACAGAAGCAGATGTGCACAACACGGCGAGTGAACTTGCCGCGAAGTACGGCATTTCCGCAAGTGCTGTTGTGGGCGATTCATCGACAGAAGAAACACAATTACTTCTGCTTGAAGCCTGCCCACAACCCGACATCATTTTATTAAATGGCGAAGGACCTGCACCGAAGTTTTTCCAAGATATTTCAGAAAATGATTTTTCAGAATCTTTACAAAAAACTCTCATAGGCCCACTGATGTTTGTGCAGCGAGTTACTCCTGGTATGTGCGAACGACGCTTCGGGCGCATTGTTGCCATTAGCTCTGCAATGGTGAAGTCTCCGCACTCGGCAATGTCGCTTTCGCACGGGCCACGCCTTGGTCTCACTGGTGTCTTAAAAGGCCTTTCCAAAGATCTTGCTCAATTCAACGTGACCGCTAATCAATTGCTTCCTGAACGCTTCGACACATACCGACAAGAGCAAATGGCGCAAGTCATGATGCAAGTTCGCGGTCTGACTTATGAAGAAGCACGTGCAGACCAAGTGAAATCTATTAAAGCCGGCCGCCTGGGTCGCCCCGAAGAGTTAGGTGATGCATTTGCCTTTTTATGTTCTGCCCAAGCCGGTTACCTGAGTGGGCAAAACATTCAACTCGATGGCGGCAGCTATGAAGGCGTTTTCTAGAAAGCCCATTCATGACAACTGACATTCTTTTTGTTGGTGCTGGCCCTGTTGGGCTCACCGGCGCACTTCTTGCACACGAGCTTGGGCTCACAGTGCGCATTATCGACCGTCGACCTTCCACTCAACGTGCACCGGCAGCGCATGTGATTAACGCCCGCACGTTTGAAATATGGCGACAAATAGGACTCGATGTCAATGCCATTCGCTCACACGCACAAACACCTGAAAAAGCGGGCCATGTTCATTGGGTAACTCGGCTTGGCGAGACCGTTATTGGAACGCTTCCTTACGAACAACAAGGCGATGACAATTTCGATATCACGCCAACACCGTTAAGGAACCTTTCTCAACATCGCCTTGAGCCACTTCTCACTGAAGAGCTCCGCCAACGAGGTATCGCTGTTGAGTATTCAAGTAGCTACGTCTCTCATGTAGAAACCGACAGCGGGTTCACTTCCACCGTTCAGGTTGGTGATGCTCTCAGCAATATTGAGAGCACTTGGCTCATTGCTTGTGATGGTGCGTCTAGCTCTGTTCGCCAGAGCGTAGGTATTGCAATGGACGGCCCCGACAACTTGCAGCAGTTCAATATGTTCCACTTCCAAGCAGACCTTGATGCACTCGTTGGCTCGCATCCTGGAATTTTGTATTGGATCTGTGACCCATATTCAGGTGGCGCACTTGTTTCTCACGGTGGCGACAACGAATGGGTGTACATGATGCCCGCCGATGGGGCGCGCACAGAACCATTCACCGATGAAGAATGCTTCACTCACATTCGCCGAGCACTAGCCCCCACAGACTCTGAAATCACATTGCTACGTCAATCGTCGTGGACCATGACTTCGCAGTTAGCCCAGTCGTACCGTATAGGCCGCGTCTTTCTCGCTGGCGATGCGGCACACCGCTTCCCACCAACCGGCGGTATGGGCCTTAACACCGGTGTTGGCGACATTCATAATCTGATGTGGAAAATTTCCGAAGTTGAGCGTGGAAGCGCAGATGATGAACTACTCAACTCTTACGAATCTGAACGCCGCGTCATTGCCGAACGCAACGCCCAAGCAAGCCTAGAAAATGCCTTCAAAATGTTTGATGTTTTTATGGCGCTCGGCATAGACCCCGACAAAGAAGTGTCAGCTAAGAATCTTGTAGCGGCGTTGAATTCTGCCGAGTCACTCGCCTCAATTGAAACTGCAATTAATAACCAGGCGACACACTTCAATATGATTGGTCTGCAAATTGGGTACCGCTACATGAGCGAGCACTCCACAACACCACTAGAAATTCTGACCGATGAACTCATTACTACGTATCGCCCAAGTGTCGAACCTGGAAACCGTTTACCTCACGGTTGGCTCGAACGTAATGGTGAAATCATTTCGTCGCTCGATCTCGTTCCGCTTCATTCACACGTGGTATTTGGTGGGTCACAATATGTGGGCGAAGACTGTGACGTTCGCTTGGGAACCGACTTCACTGATTCCAACAATTGGTGGTCCTCTACGTTGCAGTTACTTCCCCACCAAGCACTCGTCGTACGACCCGACCAGCACATCGAACAGATTCGCGGGTAAAACTCAATCTTGCGAGTGCTCTGTCGCGAGATGCTCGCCCACAACGTCGGCAATGTTTGCAAGAGCCTTCATTTGTGCTGGAGTAAGAAGGTCAATAAAACAGTGCCGCACTGCTTCAAGGTGTTTCGGTGCCGCAGCCTGTATTGCTTTCAACCCAACCTTCGTGAGTAAGACATCAAAACCACGAGCATCATTTTCACATTGTTCGCGTGCCACCATTCCACGCTCTTCCATACGAGTGATTTGATGCGACAGTCGGCTACGTTCCCAGTTCAAGGCCTTGCCCAAGTCGCGAGACCTGATGCGTTGACCTGGAGCTTCCGACACAACGACCAAAACTTCAAATTCTGCTTCGGTGATGCCTGAGTCTTGGGCAAGTTGTCGTGCCAAGTGACCGAGAAGGTCAATGCGTAATGCCATCAACCCGCGCCACGCCTTCTCTTCTTCTTTGCTGAGCCAATCGGGTTCCATTTGACCATTATAGCAATTTGTTGTCATGTCAATAATTTGCTGCTATGTTTGTGGACATGACAACAATTAACTCACTTACCCCAGGAATTTGGAATATTGAACCAAGCCATTCAGAAGTTGGCTTTACCGTGCGTCACCTTGGACTTTCAAAGGTTCGCGGTCGCTTTAATACCTTTAATGGCACAGTCACTGTTGCCGATAACCAGCTTTCAAGCTCGGTTTCCGCCACTATCGATATGTCGTCCGTTGATACCAACAATGCTCAGCGCGATGGACACTTGCAAAGTGGAGACTTCTTCAATACATCCACTCACCCCACAATGGTTTTTGCATCTAGTGAAGTGACCGAAACTTCACTGAACGGCAATCTCACCATTAACGGAATCACCAAAGCTGTAGCTCTCGACCTTGACTTCCACGGAGTCACCGTTGATGCATACGGCATGACACGCGGAGGGTTTAGCGCATCAGGCCAGTTCAACCGCAGCGACTTTGGAATTGATTTCAACGCACCCATCGGTCTTGATGGCATGCTCGTGAGTGACAAAGTAAACATTGAACTCGAAATTCAAATAGTTCCCGCTTAGTTCATCTTCCGAACTTCTCTAAGCGCGTTGATTACGTGATGGCAAGAACTTCAACGCGCATAGCCCACCAATAAACGCCACGCCAGCACCCGTAAATGTTGCCGCATGAAAACCATGCATAAATGCTTCGCTTACCGCCGCACGAATTGCCCCTGCGGCTTCTGCCGTGGGGGCTTTGGCTGCAACTGCAAAACCGGCTCCTGCTGATTCCTTTGCAAGTGCCACAGCCTCTACGGGCATGTTAAAACCGCTAATGAGTACGCCAAGTTTTGGCCCATAAAGAGAAGCGAAAATAGAACCACTAATGGCAACGCCTAAGGTGCCGCCAACTTCTCTACTTACATCGTTAATTGCCGAGCCAACTCCGGCGCGCTCAGCAGGCAACTCGCCCATCACTGCATCGGTTGCCGGCGAGGTTACGAGGCCAAGCCCACTTGCCAGAAACAACATGCCAATAACAACAGGGCCCCAATATGCAGCGGTTGCTCCGCAGAAACCCATAATGGTGAGCCCAATGCCCATATTGGTGAGTCCAATTGAAACCACTCTCTTTGTGCCAAATTTCAGAGCTAAACGTGCAGCAATGGGAGCGGTTATTCCTGCACCAAAAGCAAATGGCAATGTATGGATTCCCGAGGACAACGTGCTGTAGCCACGAACGAATTGAAAATACTGCGTTACTAAAAAGATGAAACCAAACAGTACGAAGAAGGCAATGCCGATTGACCCCGTTGCTGCAGATACTCGCGCATTACGAAATACACGCACATCGAGCAGTGGCTCTTTCGCTTTCAACTCAAATTT
>JABMMV010000188.1 GCA_013205145.1 bacterium | reverse complement strand
TTGCCGTTGCGTACGTTACGCAACTTGGTGCGCACGAAGGCGCCACCCTTACCTGGCTTTACATGTTGAAATTCCACAACAGTGAAAAGTCCGTTATCGAGTTCAAGCGTGATGCCATTTTTGAAATCGTTCGTGCTAATTGAAGGCATAATCTTTGCTAAACATTCAGTGTTGAATATGGTGTTTTTGGGCTACGAGATATGTTGACGTGTCCTGCCGAGGTAACGATGAAAAGGTCTTCCACGCGTACACCGCCAAGCCCCATACGATACGCCCCTGGCTCTACGGTCACCACATCATTCTCACAAAGAACGTCTAAAGATCTTGGGTTTATCCAGGGTGCTTCATGAATGAGCAGCCCTACCCCGTGCCCAACGCCATGGTTTAGTTCATTTTCCAGCCCTGCTTGCGCAAGCACCTCGCGGCAACGGGCATCGATACTTGCAGCCGACACGCCAGGAGCTACAAGTTTGCCACCTTCTTCGCAGGCAAGCTTCACGGCTTCAAAACGCGCCATGAGTTCTTTCCCTCGTGACGTTGCCCCCTTCGTACTAATAAATGAACGAGTCATATCTGAGTGATACCCATCGACCAAGGCACCAAAATCGATGACAACAACTTCATCTTCGTTCAGCACTTTTCGACTTGGGCGATGATGAGGAAGCGCAGAATTTTCTCCAAAGGCAACAATGCTCGGAAAGCTCACATCTTGAGCACCCAATTCCCGCATCGCGTAATCGAGATGTAAACAAAACTGCTCTTCTGAGATGCCTGGCAATAAAAGATGCAACACAGATTGCAGGGCTTCATCGGCAATTGATGCGGCCAGAGTAATGCGTTCTAATTCTGCAGTTGATTTTTTTCTTCGCAAGTCAATGAAAACTTCTTGAATTGCGTTCCATGTAAATGCCCCGGGCATACCGTCGTTCGAATTCATTTCTGTTTCAAGTTGTTGCAGCATCTCAACAGAGACATCTTGAGATTCGATACCCAAACAACCTGGACTAATTGAAACACGACTCTCTAACAGTTTGCTGACAACAAATTGCAATTGCTCTTTCATTGAACGTTTCTCCACAATTTCCACAGGAGAATTGCCGACCCGTAATTGCTGCTCTGCTTGTGCAATGTAGCGACCATCGGTAATGAGATATGAAGGCGCCTCGGGGTGTGCAGACACCAGCACCATTCCAGCAGAGCCAGTGAACCCGGTGAGCCAACGAATATTGACAGATGAAGTGATGAGAACTGCAGCGCAACCCGACGGCGCATCTGCGTTGTGCAGTACTTCACGCACAGCTTTAATGCGCTGCGAAACGTCGATTGGCGAAAGAGTTTTCACAGCCATCAGTGATGTGACTGGAAATAATGAGATAAGCCAACGACAGCCAACTCGTAGCCTGCGGCCCCAAAGCCGGCGATTGTACCTATTGCGAGCGGAGCCACCACGCTGACATGGCGCCATGATTCACGCCGCAGAGGCTGCGACAAGTGCACTTCAACGATGGGGCCGTTGTAGGCACTTAATGCATCGTGAATTGCCCAAGAGTAATGCGTGAATGCTCCGGGGTTAATAATGATTGCCGCATGGTTTTGCCGCGCATCGTGAATGGCAGCCACAAGATCTGCTTCATTATTTGACTGAATATCGGTGAGCGACCAGCCAAGCAATTCGACGGCTTTTCGCACAGTTGCAACATGGTCGAGGAGCGTTGCAGAACCGTATATTTCGGGTTCACGTGAGCCCAATAGCTGCAGGTTGGGGCCATGCAACAAAAGCACTGACTTCAGGTTTTTTTCAAGAGCCATAATGCAGAGTACCTCTTTACGACTTGTTCGCCATGCGATTTAGAGCCTCAACCACCGACTCTGACGCAACCGGCGAGACTGTTTCTAAGCCCTTTGGTCCATCGAGAATAAAAGTGAGTCCGTCGAAAGCTTTTTTATCTCGCGCCATGACTTCTAGAAACTCTTGTGCACTTACACCACTGGGCAAATCTGCTTGCAAGCCATACGTGCGAATGACGTTGTAGTGATGCTCCACTCTTGCGCTGTCGATACGACCCAAGACGTGGGCAAGATGCGCCGCACAGAGCAAGCCAATTGCCACGGCTTCACCGTGGGCATACTGGTGGTGCGTAGTGGTTTCAATGGCATGACCAAACGTATGGCCATAGTTCAACAACGCCCTAATGCCACCTTCACGCTCATCGGCCGCCACAATATTGGCCTTAATTTTCACGCAGAGTGCAATACGTTCTTCAACAGAAAGGGCGAGCATGTCGTCGCCAGTGAGAAAGTGATACTTCGCCACTTCTCCCCAGCCGCAACGCAATTCTTTTTCTGGCAACGTGTCCAAATAATTAGTATCGCAAAGAACTCCACTTGGTTGCCAAAACGCACCCACAAGGTTTTTGCCTTCAGGAAGGTTGACGCCCGTCTTTCCCCCGATTGCAGCATCGACCATTGCCAAAAGAGTGGTTGCCACATGAACTACAGCAGTACCTCGATGATAAGAAGACGCTGCGAATCCGGCGACATCTGTGACCAACCCACCGCCTACACCAATGACTACGTCGTTACGCGTGAGCCCAAACTGTGCAAATTGGCGACATAGATCTTCAATGGTTGATAAAGATTTGTGTTCTTCACCAGCAGGTATATGAATAGTGAGTGTGGGAATTTCCAAATCGGGTATGGCTGCAATTCCAGACTGGGTGACCACCACTGCACGCTTAGCCGACTGTGGCAAGAGCTTGTGGATTTGCGAAACCGCACCCTTTCCGACGAAAACGCTGTACGACCGTTCGCCAAGCGGCACGAGGACTTCTTGAATGGACGGTAAGGAATTCAGGCTCATATGGTGCTCACAACGCAGAATAATTGATAGTTGATATCACGGTTCTCACAATACGTTGAATCGACATTGTGTCGGTGGAAATTTCCAAATCGGCGGCCTCGCCATACCAAGGAGTTCTTCGAGCCACAAGAGATTTCAAAACGTCTTCCCTCGCACCTTTACCTTTAGCCTGGGCCAATAACGGCCTGTGCTGGGAACGGGCCGTACGTTCAAGCATGATGTTGAGAGAAGCCTGCAGCCACACGACCAAGGTGCCCTCACTCTTTTTTTGGGCAAGAAGTGTTCGGCACTTCTCAGATTCAAGTATTCCACCACCGGTAGAAATAACAAGAGGACGCCCTTCGCTGAGAAGCTCTGTGAGTTTCGCAATTTCTTGCAAGCGAAAATAGTCTTCGCCATCTTCGGTAAAAATATGGGCGATATCTTTTTGCGCATCTCGCTCGATGGCAGCATCGGTATCGACAAAGTCTCGATCTAGTTCCTTCGCCAAAACTCGCCCAACCGTACTTTTACCTGTCCCCATTAAACCAATGAGAACAACATGATGCACCGGAATAGGTGCACTGTTCACAACGACTCAATAAAGGAACGATGATTCCTTTGGAATTCCGCAACGGAGTCACCACCGAATTTCCTTTGTGCTTCAGCAGCAAGAACTAACGCAACCATGGTTTCAGCAACCACTCCCATGGCCGGCACAGCAGTGACATCGGTGCGCTCTTTGAAACTCACCGTATTTTCTTTTGTGACAGTGTCGACCGTTTGCAGTGTTGGCTTATTCAACGTGGCCAATGGCTTCATTGCGGCGCGCACGACAACCATTTCACCCGTCGTCATTCCGCCCTCAGTACCACCGGACAACGCCGAGAGCCGACGATAAGCACCATTTGTTGCATCCCATTCAATTGCATCGTGGGCCTGGCTGCCTCGACGACCTGCAACTTCAAATCCGTCGCCAATTTCCACACCTTTAACTGCCTGGATGCTCATGACCGCTTGGGCCAACATGGAATCGATCTTGCGGTCCCAATGAACATGACTGCCGAGGCCTACAGGTACGCCATAAGCAAGAACCTCAACTACTCCACCGAGGCTGTCGCCTTCACGCGCAGCGTCTTCAATGGCCGTCACCATGCGCGCTTCAACCGATGCGTCGAAACAGCGCACAGGACTTTCGTCGACTGCAGCAAGGTCGGACATGGTGGGTCGCACCTGTGAAGGGGCCCGCACGTCACCCATTTGAATGACATGAGACAGCACGTCAACGCCAATGGAGCGCAAAAGAAGCTTTGCAAGAGCTCCGGCAGCGACACGTGCTGCAGTTTCACGAGCGCTTGCCCGTTCAAGAACATCGCGAGCATCGGTGAAGCCATATTTTTGCATTCCCGCGAGGTCGGCGTGACCAGGGCGAGGCTGTGTGAGTGGATCTTTCGTTTGACCAGGGGCAGGAGACATCTCTTCATGCCATTTATCGCTGCGGAACCATTCAGTGTTTTGAATTTGAATAGCAACGGGAGAACCTAGGGTGCGCCCATGGCGAATTCCACCAAGGAGCAAAATTTCATCGACTTCAAAGCGCTGACGTGGCCCTCGGCCAAAACCTAAGCGCCGGCGACCCATTTCCTCTTGGATATCTTCCATGGTGACGGGCAACCCTGCAGGAAGCCCTTCCACAATAACGACGAGGGCTTGACCATGAGATTCACCGGCAGTGAGATAGCGCAACATTGCTTCCGAGTTTATCTGCCCCGCTGTGCGAGTTCGCGCTCTGCTGCAATTCGCATGCGTAATGGGTCTGGATTCGACCCAGTCCACAGCAATTGTTGTGCCTTTGCTTGGTAAACCAACATCCACAGGCCGTCGATGGCCTGTGCCCCTATGTTTCGCGCGTCAAGCAGCAATTGAGTTTCTAGTGGCTGATAGACGGCATCGAGAACAACGTGGTGAGACCTCAACACGTCGATGGGAAGTGGAGACTCACCCCCAGGAACACCTTGTTTCATGCCGATGGGAGTTGTGTGAATGACGACATCTGCTTCAGGGACGTCGGAGAGTTGCGCAACGTATCCCTTCCCCGCAGCAAGTTGCATTGCTTGCTGTGCACGATCTTTCGACCTATTCAACACGCCAATAC
>JABMMV010000187.1 GCA_013205145.1 bacterium | reverse complement strand
CTCTACTTCAATGCGCTTCTCATCGAGTTTTGCCGACCATGCGGCTTGCGCTCCACGCAAGGGAAGTGCTTGGAGCACGCGTTCACCTTGAGTGATTGCTGTTTTTGCACGCGAGAGTTGTTGCTGCACACGTCCGCGCCCTGGAAAGCGCCAATCAGGTACAACAATTGGCTGGCCTTCTGCATCGTAAATGGGGTGTTCGGTAAACCAGTCGCGCACGTTGTTCACAAGATCGCTGTAACGCAATGGGTTGGTGCTTCCGGAAGCAACTTGAGTGATGTACGGAGACTTCACGGGGCCTGCTGCTGCAACAGCAATGATGGCTGCAACAACGAGGTCGACGGGAATCACGTCAACAGTGCCTTCGGGTACCCCAGGAAACTCACGCAAGAGCCCACGTGCATACGAGATGATGACGGGCTCAGCCATACGAAAGCCGCGAATCCAGCCCGGCTTTGGTTCGAGAACAGCAGACTCAATAATGGAGGGGCGCACAATGTTGACGGGAAGCGCACCTTTTGTTTCTGTGAGAGCTTGTTCGCCGAGAGCCTTGGTGAATGCATACGCATCGGGCCATCCCACGCTTGCGGCACGAGAACGACCTGCTTGCACAAGCTCGCTACTGACCCAACGTTCACGCAACTGTTCAGTTTTTGCTGCAATTGCTGGGGCTCCGGCTGCGCCGAGTTCGCGGCGTGCACCTTTGCGAAAACCTTCCAGAACTTTTGGTGTGCGACTCGCTGCTTCAACATCGCTGCGCAAGCGCCGGGCCGAAGCAACTTCTGCTTTCCAACTTAACCCAATGTCGAAAGGACCTTCAGATACCAATTGCTCGGGCGCGGTTCCGCGCCTGTTGCCAGCTACATAGCAGGTACTTACTGCAACAAGGTGTGGCATGTTGGTTCCACTGGGGTGCAGTTCATTCAGCAATGCGGCAAGGCGGGTGGGGCCTAAGAGGTTGACTTCCACGGCAGAGTCGAGCGGAGAGTCGAACGACACTGCAGCAGCCGAGTGAATAACAATGTCGCATGCTGCAAGTAGTGCGCGGTCTGTTTCATTGAGCAATAAGCCATCAACAGAAATGTCGCCATCCAGAGCGTGTACACGCCGTGCGGTCATTGCATCAAAAGATTCCGCACTGTTGGCATGCATGTCGCGCAAGCGGTCGAATGCATCGTTGCTGAGAATTTCACGTTTCACTCGAGAGGCTGCACCACGGCGACCACCGCGAATAATGAGAAAGAGTTCGCTGCCTGGGGCACTGCGCAAGAGACGTTCCACGAGGGCTGTGCCCACGAATCCGGTGGATCCGGTGATGGCGATCTTGCGCCCCGATAAAGATTCAGCAATCATGCGAGACTTTTCTAGCACATTCCTCTACCATTTGGTAGAGGCGAACGGGAAAGTGGGGAAATATGCGAGAAATACGCAAAAAACATGCTCAACCCACGCGGGAACGCATTCTCGATGCCGCCCTCGACCTCTTCGGATCAGGCGGGGTCGATGCAACGAGCCTCGACGACATTGCCCGAGCAGTCGGGGTGGCGAAACAAACGGTGCTCTATTGGTTCGTGAGCAAAGAAGAATTGGTCATTGCGGTCATGCAGCGCGTGGCCGATGAATTGGTCTTGGAAATTGGTGCGGCTATTCGATCGGCGCCACATGGTTTCGCGCGAATTGAAGCAACAGTCACCGCAGTGTTTCGCCCCGCCATTCGACGCCCAGCACTCTTGGGCCTTATTCGTGAGTTGAACCGTCTGCCGCCAGCGCTCAGCGAAGCGCTCATTGACAAAGTGTCGCCGCTCATTGACATGGCTGCTCTCTATTTAGAAAAAGAGATGAATGACGGAAGGTTGCGTCGAGCCGACCCACATTTGTTATTGGCCTTCGTGTACTCCACTGTGGTGGGTGTAGCTACAGAGCCAGTAGCGCTGCGTGCAGTGGGGTGGCAACCTTCAACGGTTTCCCTGCGCACGTTACGACGTGAACTGCTCGATTTTTTACGAGCCGCACTGACCCCTTAGTGGCTGGTGTGGCGTCGACGGCGTATGTGGCGTTCGAGGGCAAGTTCAATGAGTCGGTCGATGAGATCGCTGTAAGAGATGCCGGATTGTTCCCACAGTTTTGGGTACATGGAAATGGGCGTGAACCCGGGAATGGTGTTGACTTCGTTACACAAGAAGCGCGATGTTGATTCGTCGAAGAAAAAATCGACACGTGCTAAGCCGTCACAACGCAGGGCTTTATAGATATTTATGGCCTTTTCACGCACTTCTTGAGCTTGCTCTGCGCTCAGCAGTGCAGGAATGTGCAAAGTGGCGGTGTTGTTGACGTACTTATCTTTGTAGTCGTAGAACTCACCCGCAGGAACAATTTCACCGGGTACTGAAGCAATGGGTTCCATATTTCCCAGAACCGCAACTTCAATTTCTCGACCAGAAATGAATTCCTCGCAAATTGCCCATTCATCGTACTGAAACGCCAAATGGAGTGCGGTCATAAAATCTTCGCGATGCATCACCTTGCTGACTCCGACAGAAGAACCCATATTGGCTGGCTTGACAAAAATGGGAAAGTCAAGTTGGTCGATGGCGGCATCGATGTCGGCAGGTGTGCATTCGCCATCGCGTAGTGCGACAAAAGCAGGCTGTTCAACATTGTTGTATTGAAGAATTTGCTTGCTCACAACTTTGTCCATGCATATTGCGCTCGACAAAACTCCCGAACCAACGTAAGCAATGTTGGCTAGCTCAAGCATGCCTTGCACGGTTCCGTCTTCGCCGAGTGGGCCATGTAGCAAAGGCAATACAACGCATTGTTCGAGGAGTGAAATCACTGTTTGTAAATTCGTCGTTGTTCCAGAAGTAGATAAACGCCCCGCGGCAAGTTCATCGCTGGAGGGAACGACGAGGTTCCACATACCGGCTCTGGTGATGCCGATGGTGGTGATGTCGTATTTCTCGGCATTTGCAGCAGCGATGACATGAGCAGCTGTCACGCAACTGACGTCGTGTTCTGCGGACTCGCCACCAAAGAGAACAATAAGAGGAATGCGGCTAGGAGCGTTCATATTTCTTCCCCCGACGGTACACGCGTGGCGAGAGTTTTATCGCACTCGCGACTTCTCTCGCTACAGAGCAGTATCTTTGGGGCATGCGTATTCCCCTTGCTGAAGTTGCAGGTGTTGTGAACGCTTCCGTCATTGGCGTGGTGGAAAGTGGTCTGGTGGCACATGGCGTGTCGTATGACTCTCGCCAAGTAGCGCCCGGAAATCTCTTCGTAGCCATTATTGCGCAACGCGATGGTCATCATTTTGTGCTCGATGCAGTTCAGGCAGGTGCCGCTGCGGTTTTGGTTTCTCGAGAAGTGTTGGGGTGTACTGTTCCGCAAATTGTTGTGGCCGATACTGCTGTTGCACTCACTGCACTAGGGAAGTGGGCTCGAGAGCATGTGCGGTCAACTGTAGAGAAACGCGTGATAGGCATCACAGGGTCGGTGGGAAAAACTTCCACGAAAGATTTTATTGCTTCGGTATTGGCAACTCAGTTCGTAGTTGGCGCAAGTGAGAAATCGTTGAACAACGACCAAGGTGTGCCAGTGACGTTGCTCAATGCGCCTGAACTCACTCAGGCCCTTGTGGTGGAGATGGGGATGCGTGGCTTTGGTGAAATAGCTCGGCTCGCTGCTTTAGTGCAACCACATATTGGTGTCATCACCGCCGTAGGTGAGTCGCATAGTGAGAGGGTTGGTGGTGTTGAGGGTGTTGCCCAAGCAAAGGCTGAACTCGTTGAGTCGTTACCCGCAGATGGTTTCGCTGTTCTTAATGCCGACGACGCGCGGGTTGTAGCCATGCACAATAAGACCCGTGCCGAAGTTTTTACTTATGGAACCGCTGCAGATGCCGACATGTGTATTTCAGATCTCGCCATGAACGGTGACGGGTGCGCTTCGTTCCACCTGGCTTCACAATGGGGAAGTGGAAGTTGCACGCTGGCTGTGCCGGGCCGACACATGGCGAGTAATGCCGCTGCTGCCGTGTTGGTAGGTGCTTTGTGTGGTGTTCCTGTTTCCGAAGGATTAGAGGCAATTGCATCAACTTCAATGTCTCCAATGAGAATGCAGGTGTATTCCTTGGCCAACGGCGTGTTGCTAGATGATTCGTACAACGCAAGCCCAACATCAATGTCGGCTGCGCTACTTACGTTGTCGAGCATGACAGCAGATCATTGCATTGCAGTACTTGGCGTCATGGCAGAAATATCTGATGCAGAAATGCAGCACAAGAATATTGTGCAACTGGCTCAAGATCTAGGAATTGAGGTGATTGCATTTCGCACCGAGCTGTACGGCTTACCGAGTTACGAAACATATGCAGAGGTGTATGAACTCTTGCAAAAGCGTTCTGCGAACACTGCGATTCTTTTAAAAGGCTCGCGTGTTGCAGGTTTAGAGGCAGTTACTCAGTTACTTCTCGGACCCTAAGTTCTTACGTGCGTCTATTAAGGCAATATTGCACCACCACGCAAGAAAGAGTGCCCAACCAACGCCGCCAATAAGAACCCAGCGCGCTCCAAACTGGTCGATCACTGGCCCAAACACAAGATTGCCGAGGGGTACCGTTCCGCCAAAAGCCATAAACCACAGTGCCATGACTCGGCCTCTCTCATTGGGTGCGAGGCGCGATTGCAAAATGGTGAGCATTGAAGTTGTTGTAACGAGATATGCGATGCCGAGAAAAAATCCAACGAAAAATGCTTGAATAGGAGTTCGTGAAAGCGCGAAGAGTAAAAGAGTGACGGCAAAAGATATGAAACCGAATTGCACTACTTTACGTTTGTCCGAATTCACAAAAATGGTGCCAATGGCGAGACCGCCTAATGCAGCGCCAAGACCCCACGTTGCATACAGCCAGCGGTAAGTAGAAGAACGTTCGTCGATGCCGAAATTCATAGAGGCCACTGCTGGGAAAAGCCCAACAAACGGCAGTGATAAAAACGCAAAACTGAAAATTGACAAGAGAAGTCTGCGTATTTCAGCTCGCTCGGAGGCAATTTTGAACCCCGTAGTGAGTTGGCGCCAGCCTGGTTCGCTAGCGATTGGGGTGAGATGTGGAAGTCGAACACGAAGCAATGCACCAATGACGAACAGATAGGTGAATGCGTTAACAAGAAATACCTGTGATGTAGTGAGACCCCATGAAGCAAGCACCGCCACTATTACTGGGCCTAGTACCCGTGAGCCATTAATAACAGTTGAGTTCAACGAAATAGCACCTTGCAGGTCTGCTGCCGGAACCAAAGTGGGTAGCGACGCGGACCATGCTGGCGCATTCAGTGCATTGCCCACGCCAACTCCAAATTGCGCTAGGAAAATAATCCAGATAGCCGAGTCGTGCGCAACGAGAGGAAAGAGCAAGAGGGAAAATGCAAGTTGCACGCCCTGTGCAAAAATAAGCCATTTTCTGCGGTCAAATCTGTCTGCAAATACTCCGCCAGGAATGGAAAAAAGAAGCATCGGTCCAAGTTGAGCGAAGATAAACAAACCAACGAATGACGCTCTGCCCGTGCGGTGGTATATGTAAGCGGGCAGGACAACATTTTGCATCCATGAGCCCACGCTCGACATGAACGAACCAATAAACATCAGGCGAAATGGTCGCGATGAAAGCGCCGCTCCAATGCTTCCCGGAGTGTACCGATGCGGCGTGAATTGGCTAGATGAATCTTCTGTGGAGTGGGGCATTTGGTTTATTCGTGCCAGCGTTTAGCCGGCTACAAGTTCTGCATAAGTTTCAAGCACCTGTGGCGGCCCACTGAGAAGAAATGTGGTGATGCATGTTTCGCGCCACTTGGCCATTTCATCTTTGATCTTGTCGATGGGTCCAACAAGTGCCACATCTTCCACCATCGACAATGGAATAGACGCAGCAGCTTCTTCCTTCTTGCCGGCTAAATAGAGTTCCTGCACTTTCAGCGCAACATCTTCGTAACCCATGCGAGCAAACACTTCAAAGTGGAAGTTGGCACCGCGTGCTCCCATGCCGCCGGCGTAGAGCGCAAGAAATGGGCGCACGAAGTTCGCACATGCCTCAACATCGTCGCCAGGAATGAGCATGACGCCGGAAGCAACTTCGAATCGATCTGATTTTCCCTCTTCACCGCTCTTTGCAAAACCTTCAGCAAGGCACTTGCGGTAAAAAGCGT
>JABMMV010000186.1 GCA_013205145.1 bacterium | reverse complement strand
GATGGAACACAGACGAAATTTGCCCAACTGGAACCCAAGAACGCAAATATGTATTCACGATTGATTGATATGTCGTATCTTGAGGTGAGCACATTCGCAGGATTGTTGGGAAATTATTGGGACGACGAAGGTGATCGCTTGGGTATGGAGTATTCGTTGCTGCATCCCACCATTCCAGCAGAAAGCATTCAGGGCAGCACAACCGATCTTTCAATACTCGACGGATGGGATACGAAGCAGTATGCAATTCCATCATCGAAGATGGCTACGCCAGTGCCAAATATCATGGTCATAACAAATGATGGCTATCAAGTTGATCGTGGCGAATTAGATACAGGAACGAATGCATTTCTGAACATAGACCATTTTAGTTTTAATGAAAATGGAGATAATGAGTTCAGCGGTGCCACCATTGCACCCACTGGCACAGCACTCGTTGGGCTAGAGAACAAATATGCAGGACAGCAAAATCTCATTACTTGCAATGTTGCACTGGCCAGCGTGTGTGAAACTGGCGCTGCACAACGCCTAGCACTTCCAGGCACAAGTGTTCGCGAAGGTTATGTGTCCAACGTGCGCGTAGAAACGGACGGCGCTATACGGTCGCTCATTGAAAAGCGCAATAACGATGGAGTCAGCACCGATGCAGTGGTCACCTTGGGTACCGATGGAATTCCATCAACTTCTCCAGTAGAACCGTATTTGTCGTCATTATCAACACAACCAGCAATTGAAGGCAATGGCTGGATAACCGACGACTATAAGAAAATTGGCGCGAACAGTGCCGTCATGGTTGCAGGTGAAATGGAAACGGCTCCTGCTATTGGCATCATTTCTTCGAGTGCAGGTGTGCGCAGTGTGAAGCAATACAAAAAACCCAATCGGGTTTTTCCTACTGATCGATATGTATGGACCGATACATGGGGTGGAAATCTACAGTTCGATGAAAAAGGCAACGAATATGTCAATGCTGGCGACATGAATAGTGCAGTCGGCTATGCGCGCATTTTGCCAGCGGACGGTCAAATTGACAAAAGTTATGGTGAAAATGGACTCACATCACTAGGCAGTAGAAAAGACTGTGTTGAATCCGTGTCGCAGATTGCGACAAATGGACAATTGATGGTGTTGCAATACGAATACCAGAAAGCCGAAAGTGAATGTAATTACAAGGATTCTTCCGTCGTTACTTCCAGCCATCTCATTTCACCCCAGGGCGAAGTGACCTCAACTGTATTTACAACACCTCTGCCGAGGAATGACCAACAAACATTGATTATTTCACCACTCACAGGCGAGTTTTATTTGAGTTCATCGGAGTGGGTTCAAGATGCTGGTGCGCAGGATAGCGGAAAGACCGAATTTTCAATTTTGCGGTACAACGCCAAAGGTGAACTTGATCAGACCTTCGGTACTGCTGGAAAACTCACTTATAGCGATGATTCCATTTTGGCGTGGCCAGTCTCTCCTCAGGTCGCCGACAACAACGGACGTTTACTGTTTGTAGGGACGAGCAGCGATGGCGCTAACGATGTATTGCGTGTTGCACGTATTACCCGTGATGGCAAGCTTGATATGGGAGTAGACGCTCCTCCACCTCCGACACGCACTCCCGAAGAAAAGCGAGAAGCACGCGAAGAACAAAAACAACTTGAATCGAATCCGGTTCAACCCGTGGCTGTCGCTGAAGTGGTCACACCTATTTCTATTACAGCAGTAGCAACTGCGGGCGATGGGAAAGTAAAAGTTACTTGGGCCGATGCGATGAAATACGCAACTCCTCCCACGTATACCGTGACAGCTACTCCCGGGGGCAAGAGTTGTACATCGACCACTACAACCTGCGACATTGCCGGACTTGATGCATGGCAGAGCTACACCTTTGACGTGAGCACGTCAGGGAAAGTGGCTGCGACGTCTGCTCCTTCTGCTGAAGTGAAGCCAGTGCGCGTGGCAAAAGTAGGTTCGAAGACCTCGCTGCGAAAACTACTGACACCTGCGGGAAAGACAAGCGTGAAGTGGGCCACCACTGGTGGTTGCAAAATTTCAGGAACATCATTCGTTGCTGCAAACAAACCAGGGACCTGTTTGCTGACTGCAAAAACAGCCAAGGTGGGCAAAACTGCTTCAACTGTGCGGTTTGTGCAAGTTCAAATAGTTGCTGCGACTAAAAAATAGTGTCAGTTACTTAGCCAAAAGCAACGCTGTACATAGACAGCGAAGAATACACGAAACCATCGGTCACGGTGTGCGGCGCTTCATTAGGGCGCCGTGCACCGAGAACGTAGAGAAGTGGCAAGAAGTGTTCTGGTGTTGGCACCGCGTATGCCGCATCGGGGTGGCTTGCATAGTTCACAATGGCGTCGATGTCGTTGTTTTCAATTGCTTCAACGATGTATTTGTGGAAAGCAACACTTGAAGGGTGCGGTTCGGCATTGTCTGACCAGTTGATGGCACCCAAGTTGTGCACAATGTTTCCACTTCCCACAATGAGCACTTGGTAGTCGCGCAGCTTTTGCAACCTGCGGGCAACTTCTAAGTGCCATGCTGCGGGCTTGGAGATATCAATAGACATTTGCACCACAGGAACATTTGCTTTGGGGAATACATGCCGCAGCACCGACCATGCGCCATGATCAAGCCCCCATGTTGTCGTTACAGAAATTGGTTCAGGAGCAACGAACTCGCGCAATAAATTAGTGACGTGTTGGGCAAGTGCCGGAGAGCCCAGAGCCGGGTATTCCACCTGTGAGAGCTCGGGCGGAAAACCTGAGTAGTCGTGAATAGTACGAGGCAGGGGATTCATCGTGACACACACGCCTTGTGTGGCCCAGTGTGCAGAGATGACCAAAATAGCATTGGGGTACACGAGTGTTCCCTTGTCGGTATTTGGAATTTCCTTATGCGTTAAATGCATTTTGTTATGGGAAGTAATGCGTTCACCAAAATTGGCCCAATCGTTGGTGAACTCATTGTGTTCAATGGCGTTCATGGGACTTCCGTGACCAAAAAAGACGGTGGGTGATGCAGCAGGCATAGACCTTGTCTAGCATCTGCTCTATGAACTTTGGCAGGCAAAAAGCACT
>JABMMV010000017.1 GCA_013205145.1 bacterium | reverse complement strand
TCAGAAGCAAGACCACGGGCCATTGCCAGCATCTGCTGCTCACCACCTGACAACAAGCCGGCGCGGCGGTCGAGTAGTGGCCGCAGTGCAGGGAACATGTCGAGCGCGTTCTCTTGAGACTTGCTACGATTTTCACGGTCACCCGTAAGACCGAGGCGCAGGTTCTCTTGCACGGTGAGGTCGAAGAACAAAGAGCGATCTTCAGCCACGTGTGCAAGCCCACGACGGGCAATTCTCTCGGGACGCTCACCAGTGGTGGTGCTGCCGAGAAGTTGAATGTCGCCTGCAATAGGACGCAAGATGCCCGAGATGGTGAGCAGGGTGGTGGTTTTTCCTGCACCGTTTGGCCCAAGTAGTGCTACCACTTCGCCCTGGTTCACGTGAATATTGAGCTCACGTACGACGGGAATACCGCCGTAGCCAGCATTCAAGTTTACAATTTTGAGTGTTGATTCGCTCATGTTGTTCACCCTTCTCCACTCAGTGAGCGTGCTGCTGCAACGCCTTCTTCTGCTTGCATTTCACCTGCGGTCTCACCAAGGTAAGCACGCTTTACTTCTGGGTTGTTACGCACTTCTTCGGGCGTTCCCTCAGCAATAATTTTGCCGAAGTCAAGCACGTAGATGTAGTCGCACACACTAAGCACCAGACCCATGTCGTGGTCGATGAGGAAGATGCTGATGTCTTGCTTCAGAATTTCACGTAAGTGTTTTCCGAGTTGCTGACTTTCTACCGTGTCAAGACCAGCAGCAGGCTCATCGAGCAACAACATGCTGGGCTTCGCTGCAAGCGCACGAGCCACGCTGACCAACTTGCGTTGGCCGTGCGACAAGTCGAGTGTGAGCTTGTCGCGGTGTTCACCTAGACCCAACAAGTTGAGTGCCCATTCAGCTTGCTCTTCAATACCGAGCACTCGATTTGGCTTCACGATGTCGGCAAGAAAGGACCACCATTTGGTTTCTTCCGCCATCACAATGAGGTTGTCCCATACTGTTAAGTCTTCGAACAATTCAAGTGACTGGAAGGTACGTACCAGACCGCGCTTTGCCCGATCGGAAGGTGGAACACCAGCAAGATCATTACCGTTGAACTCTGCACGACCTGACGACACGTCGGTGAAGCCAGTGATGGCGTCAATAAATGTGGTCTTGCCTGCGCCGTTCGGGCCAATGAGCCCGGTGAGCTTGCCTTTTTCGGCTTTGATATTGACATTGGAGTTTGCATGTAACCCGCCGTATGAAACGGTGAGTTCGTTTGTTTCGAGTAGTGCACTCATGCTGTCACCTCCTGGAGACTCTTGGTATCGGGTAGTGCCTTAGCAGCCTTAACTGCTTTGACTTGGATGACGATGTTGCGAACGAAGAGCACAAGGAAAATACCCAAAACAATCGCCCATCCGCGGTTCCAGCTATCGGTACGCCATGGGTTAATACCAATGGCACCCCAGATACCACCACCGAGAAGGAATGGCCAGAGTCGTTTGAGGACCGCACCCCATTCTTTTCCTCGAGCGGTGAGGAGCCATGAGCCGAAGTGGCGCATGAGCGGTTGGAAAATAGAAGCCTGACCTGCCGGGTGAATAATTGCTGTTAAAACTATTCCCAAACCCCCAAGAATCGCTGTATATGAGTACAGCCCAGGTGAGTGGAAACTACCGAAGGTGTTGACAATTCCACCGCCGGCAATCATGCCACCAAGAATAGCGCCGTTAATAGAGGTGATGCCACCGAGGTAGCAAAATGCTAGTGCCGACAAGCCAATACCGTATTCCCAGTTCGTAGCTGCGGTGCTGGCCGTTTGGTATGCGGTCATAACGCCGGCAACACCCGCAACTGCTGAAGCAATACCGAATGCAAGGATTTTTGTTTTCGGCACGTTCACTCCGGCCGATGCTGCGGCACGTTCGTTTGCACGCACAGCGAGGAAACGTCGTCCGGTAGAACCGCGCCGCAAGTTTGCAACGACAACACATAAACCTGCAAGCACAACTAAACAAAACAGTGTGTACTTGGGGTTGTCGGTAAGGCCACTACTACTTGTGGAGCCAATATCGACTCCCAAGAAGTGGGGTGTTCCGAATTCGTAGGCAGAACCACCTTGCAACTTTGTTGCTGAGGGGTTGTCGAAGAACAGTGTCCACATTGAAATTGATGCGGCGATGGTGACCACTGCAAGTTGAACTCCACGAATACGCAACGCTGGAATTGCAACAATGAGCCCCACAACGACCGCTGCAATAATTCCCATGAGCGAAGCAAGAGGCCACGGCCAATGCGGCCCGCCAACAGCAAATGGGCTCTCGGCAGTTGGTCCTTTGTCAGCCACAAATCGTGCGGTAATGAATGCTGCGGTTCCTGCTAGCGAAATTTGTACGAGCGAGATCTGCCCTACATAACCAGCAAGAATAATAAAACTCAGACCAAACATTGCTGCCACGAGGCTTGCGGTAAATGAAAAGCCCCAGTTGCCGGTAAGTCCGGCCCAGAGAAAGTCTCCGGGAAGACCAGCAGCAAAGAGGAAACCTAGAGGTACAAAAATAGCAACGTATTTGCCAACGCGCTTCGGGTACGGAGCAAGTGGCAAACGCTTCTCTTCAATGTTGCCTCGAATTGGTAACGACTTACCTTTCAAAAAGAGCACAGCAACAATGATGATGAGTGGAATAGCATCGCGCGCTCCCGATTGCAGCCACGATGGGAACCAAGATTCACCAACCATCCAGGTGCTCGTGAAGGTCTGGAGTGCGCCGATGAGTAGTGCGCCACCAATTGCCAATGGAATTGATGACATGCTTCCAATGAGTGCGGCACCAAGCGCCGGAACAATGAGTGCGGTAAATTTACCAACGCTCAAAGACCCGGTAACGGTTCCGGCCAAGATTCCAGCGAGCCCTGCAAGAAGCGCAGCGAGAACCCAGTTGAAAAGCGCCAATTTATCGGGCGAGTAGCCAAGTAGAACTGCGCCTTTTTCGTTGCCAGCAGCTGCGCGTGTGGCAAGCCCTGTGCGGGTGTAGCGAAAAATAGCCCATAAGACAGCACCAACGATGATTGCAGAAGCAGCGAGGCCCAGTGCCTCAACGGAAACCGGTAAGCCAAGACCGAGGAAGTTTTTGAAAAGCACATCTTTGAACAAAACGGCCTCGGGGTTGGGAATGGTGGAACCAAACTGAAGAGAAGCAACACCAAGGAAGTAGGTCATTACTCCAATTGCACCAATGACTTTGCCCAACGGCGCGGCATTACGCAATGGTTTGAAAACTAAGTAGTGAATGAGTGCACCAATTAAGACCGATGTAAGCAGTGCAAGTAACACGCACAGCCAAAAGTTCATCGGCTGACCATCGGTGAGATTAAACCGGACGGGTATGTTGAGCCATGAAGTGGGCAAAATGTCGAACCATGGCAGGCGAAAGACGCCTTCGTTACGCAAGTTATAAAATTGGAATGCCACGTACATGGCAATGGCTCCGTGTGAAAAGTTAATGACACCGGAACCTTTGTAGGCCACCACGATTCCCATGGCCATGAGGGCGTAGAAACCCCCGGCTCCTAAACCCATAATTGAATAAGCAATTGCTTCTTTCATTTCCCCCCGCTGTTCTTTGATTTGACATATAAAAAAGGGGGAGGTGTTCCGAGGAGCACCTCCCCCTTTTCAACTATTCGTATTTGTTTAGTTAGTTTTTTATTTCACTTCAGCAAGACGAATTGCATCACCCTTACCGAGCAGTGACAAGCCAGAGTAGTTCTGGTTTGGCTTGTCGGCCTTGAGTGCTGTTCCGTCCCAAATGCTTGCGCTGACTTGGCTTGCACATACCGATAGGTACGGCGCAAATGAAGTCTTGCAGAACAAACCTGTTGAACCAAATGCACGATGGCCGTTGGTGTTCTTCAAAATGTCGGTCATTGATTTTGCATTCACTGTTCCCTTTACCTCATTGGCAATCATCCAGATCGTCATGATGGCGGTGAAGCCTGCGGTTGCAAAGCCTGTTCCATTGAGCTTGCGATCTTTGGAGTAGGTGAACATCTTGGTTCCGTAGGTGAGAGCATCTGACTTATATGCACCAGAAAGTGCATCTGGGTCGAGAATACTCAAGCCACCGATTACAATAATGCCCTTGATCTTGTCTCCAAGTTTCGCCATCGTTGGCGTGTCGATGCAAGCACCGGTGAGCACGATGGGGAATGTTGCAGGAGTCCAGCCCAACTTGATGAGTGCGTTCACCATTGTCCAGCATTCTGAACCTTGGTTAGAGTAAATCATCACGTCTGGCTTGAATGCCATGATCTTTGTTGCTTCTGGGCTCACGTCGGCTGCACCTGTAAGGATTGGGTACTGCTCGTAGGTGAGTGTTGGCATAGTACCCAACTTCTTTGATGTTGAAACAATTTTTGTTCCAGACAAAGTTTTTCCTGCAAGTGTGTCCATTGGCTTTGCCTCAAGGTCGTTGAAGCAGAAGATACCCGGAGCAGATTTTGCCCAGGGCACTGCTACACGTGTCTTCTTCAATACTTGAGTTGCGTACCAAACGATTCCAAGGTGAACACCCAAGCAACCGCCGCCGCCACCAATGGCGTATGCGCCAGGGGTAGAGAAGTCAGTTGGGAAGATTGGCGTTCCAACAATGATTGGAGTCTTCGTCTTGGTGAAGATCGCAATGTGATCTGCTCCAAAAGCCAGCGATACAAACACCAAAAGAGGCTTCTTTGCAGCAAGTGAGTTGGCGCAACCAGGAAGTTCTGCAGGAACTAGTGCGTTGTACTTACATACTTCAAGCTTAATTGGTACACCTGGCTTTCCTGTTGCAGGGTCGCCGCCAATTCCGCCAAGTTCCTTGTTGATGTAGTCGACTGCGGCTTGCGCTGCAACGCGATACTCAGGGAAGTTGATAACTGGACCTTCTGGGTTCAAGAAGCCAATTTTAATTGCTTTGCCGGTTGCTTTCATTGGGTTGGTATTGCCACAGGCAATAGCTCGTGCAAGAAGAGCTGCTCCGGCACCGTCTTTTTTGTCAAGCGCTGGGTTGAGTGCTGTTGCACACTTAGCAGCCGCTTTTACTGCTCCGTTGCCAGCCTTAGCTGAAACGGATGTTGTTCCGAATGCAAGTGCCGCTGAAACAGCAAGTGCAATGGGAACCAACATTTTCTTCTTTTGGTTCTTCAATATTCCCCCTATAGGTTGAGCCGATTGGCCCGATTGATGTGACAACCGGCATGCCGGTGAACCAACTATAACCATTGTCACATCGAAAAGTAAACGCAGAGCGTCAACTGCTGACTTCGAAATGAAATGTCGCTGTGCCGGGTTGTGAAACGCAAAAACTACCCATGAGTACACAGGCCGTTTCAACACAAAACCCCCTCAAAAGCACGCTTTTAAGGGGGTTTTGTTTGTGGACTACAAGTAGATCACGGATAATAATTTTTTAAGACGCGGCTCCAACCATCGCTGTTCCCGTGACCATCAGCTCATCGCCGCGCTTCAGCCACACATTGCAGGTGCTCACGCCATCTGTGGTGCTCAGCACTTCGCCGCCAGCCACCAGTACATCATCGTCAAGTACGGGACGATGGAATGCAACAGTAAGGCGACGCACGGAACCTGGGCTTGCAAATGAATGAATGGAGTTCACGAT
>JABMMV010000185.1 GCA_013205145.1 bacterium | reverse complement strand
TCCACCACTGTGAGTGCTACCGCGGTTCTTCTCATCTCCTGCCCCGACACGTCGGGGATCGTGGCCGATGTGGCGAGCTGGGTGGCCCACAATGGTGGAAACATTGTTCACGCCGAACAACACACCGACACACACGACGGAGTTTTTTTCCAGCGTGTGGAATTCACACATTCGGGTGAACAAACACTCGATCAGCTGAGTGCAGCATTTGCGCCTATTGCCACCAAGTTCAACATGAACTTCTCGTTGCGCGCCTTGCCATGGAATCCGCGCACCGCAATTTTGGTCTCGAAAACTGTGCACTGCTTGTCAGACCTGCTCACACGTTCGCGCTACGGCGACCTGGGTCTCGATGTTGCTGCAGTTGTTTCTAACCACAACGACAGCCGTGAACTTGTTGAAGCATTCGGGTATCGCTACGAGCACATTGCCGTTGAAGAAGGAAAGCGCGCTGAACAAGAGCAAACAGTGAACAACCTGCTCACTTCGCTCGATGTGGAGCTTGTGGTATTGGCCCGATACATGTTGGTGTTGCCACCATGGTTTGCACAGCAGTGGAAGGGCAAGATGATCAACATTCATCATTCCTTTTTGCCGGCATTTATTGGCGCAAACCCGTATCGCCAGGCACGCGACCGCGGTGTGAAAATTATTGGTGCAACTGCGCACTATGTAACTGACGACCTTGACGAAGGACCAATTTTGGAACAAGACGTTACGCGCGTTACTCACCGCGATGACGTTGCAGAACTCACACGCCGCGGCCGCGACTTAGAAACAGTGGTGCTCGCGCGCGCAGTGCGAGCCCATGTTGAACATCGCGTACTCATCTGGGGCAACCGTTCGGTTGTGTTTAACTAAACGCCATGCGTTACGTAGGCATTTATAACGCCGATGGCACAATTCTTGGAGAACTACGTTACGTGGTGGGCAAATTGCGCGGCACAACGTCGTGTTCGTTATGCGATATCACGCATGGCAAAGTGCGACCGCGTAAAGATTTTTTCACTGCATGTGCTGAAGCGGCAATAGAAATTGAATTACTGCATCGCAACGAAGCAACAAGTGAACAACTTGCCGCTGCCGCCGTTCTTCCCGCACTCATTGTTCAAGTTGAGGGAGCCTGGCACTGTGCGCTCACAGCGAGTGATTTAGCAGAGTGTGCTGGCAGCCCGGCGCAACTTATTTCTCGCTTGCAGGTGTAACGGGGCTGGGCGTAAGACTACGCAACAGCCGGGAGAGCAGCGCTTCCCAATCTTTTTGCTCTGGGGCGTATTTTCCATACACATTCGTGAGCACGAGACCAAGGGGAAGTACCTCAAGCAAAAAAGACAATGCTTTTTCATCAATTGATTCATCGAGAAGGCCAGCTGTTTTTGCTTTGCGAATGGTGGCCACAATATTGCTCGCCAGTTCTTCTTGAGCAGTGGTCAGACGTTCTTTTAACTCGGGGTCGTGACGGGCAGCTACGAGTGCCTCAATGCGGTCGAGCCGATAGCCACTGCGTTCAGGATGATACGGGTCAGAAAAGTCACTAATGATGGTGCGCATTACATTTTCGCCCTTGGCCTGCACGACGATTCCGTCGAGTGTCATCGAGTCAGCGGAGATGCGCGCGAGAAACTGAAATTCACGCACGGCGGTAATGAGGGCTTTGCGATCTTTGAAGTAGTGGTACAACAAACCCACGGCAACTCCAGCACGCTCGGCTACTTCAGTAACCCGCAATGCATTTTCACCCGACTCATTGATGATGTCTTTTGCCGCCTGCAAAATTGCCTGCGCCGCATCGGGTTTGTTGCTCAGCGACTCTTCACGTACATTCACCGTGCCACCTTAGGACACCCGCACAAGAACCGGCTACGGCACGAAAGGTTCTAGAGTTGCAATGTGGCACATATTGCAGTGATAGGTGGTTCGTTGGCAGGTTTGCGAGCAGTGGAAACACTGCGCACCGACGGCTTCAGCGGAAACATCACGGTGGTGAACGCCGAAGACAGCGCCCCATACGACAGGCCACCACTATCGAAGAAGTTTTTGAGTGGTGAATGGGAAGCCGATCGCATTCAACTGCGCAAGCCCAGTGATATTGATGAGTTAGGTGCAACCTGGCTGAACAGCACACACGCCACTGCACTCAATGTTGCCTCTCGCGAACTCACGCTTAATACATCTTCAGTTCTGAACTACGACGCCTGCATTATTGCAACAGGCGGCATTGCGCGCGAGTTGCCACAACAACCACACGCACAGGGCATTCATCAGTTACGCACCCTGCACGACGCACAAGCTCTACGTGAAGAACTTCAACCTGGCAAAAAACTGGTGGTCATTGGCGCTGGCTTTATTGGGTTAGAAGCAGCCGCAACTGCAGTTGCACGTGTTGCACTGTCACGGTTCTTGAAGGCTTACCTGCACCGCTCATTCGTGGGCTCGGTGAAAAGATGGGTATAGCCGCAACAGCAATTCATGCAACACAGGGCGTTGCTATTCGTTGCAATGTTCGTGTGCAAGGCATTGAAACACATGCAGGTGGCGTTACTGGCGTGCGTATTTCCGATGCCAATGGTGAGAGCGTGGTAACAGCCGACGTAGTGCTGGTGGGCATTGGTGTTGCGCCGGCAACGCAGTGGCTTGAAGGAAGCGGTCTGACCGTGAACGACGGCGTGGTGTGCGATGCACATTTACAAGCAGCACCAGGAGTGTTTGCCGCCGGCGATGTTGCGCGTTGGGTAAATGGTTTATACAGCGACCTTGAACCCACCATGCGCGTTGAGCATTGGACCACTGCTGCAGAACAAGGTGCGCACGCAGCGCGTAATATATTGGCACATCTGAACAACACACCACTTGTGCCCTACAGTGCTGTTCCATTTTTCTGGAGCGACCAATTCACTTCGCGCATTCAGTTTCTAGGTCGCTCCACCGACGCAGAAGAAATTCGTGTGGTGGCCGGCAGTGTTGACGAAGGAAAATTTGCTGCTGCGTACATGCGTGCAGGCCGCCTTGTTGGTGTGCTCGGTGTGTCGATGCCAAAAGTAGTAATGCCCTCGCGCAAATTGTTGGAAGTGCACACGCCGTGGCAAGCAGCACTCGAGCACTATGCAGGAATCGCATCGTGAGCGACGCCAGCGAGCACACAACAGCCCTGCAACTCTTTGGCGAAGCACGCCAGGTTGCCTATGTAGTGCCACGCGGAACATTTCATCAACACATTTCGCACTGGGCACATTCACTTGGTGTTGGCCCATGGCGCGTGGTGGAACGCCCCACTATTAGTAACTTCAGTCATCGCGGCACACCCGGCACACTTGAGTTTTCTTTTGCACTCGCGCACATGGGCACAATGCAAATTGAAATTATTGAGCAACACAACGACACGCCTTCTACCTACAACGAATTTCTAGAAGCAACACATGGCCAAGGCGGCTTGCATCACATCGCATACTGGCCCGATGACATGAGCATTGCCGAACAACAAGTGGCACAACTGGGTTGGTCGCTCATTACTGCTGGCGAACTTGGCCCCACTGGTCGCTTTCGTTATTACGAAACTCCCGACACAGAAGTACACGGCGCAACAGCACCCACAATGGAACTCGCCGAAGTAAACGGCAAAGTGCGCAACTATTTCCTCACAACAGTTGCAGAGCTCAGCCGCACTTTTAACCCGCACACCGACGAAGTGATTTTGCAGAAATAAAATGTCTGCTCCCGACACCGACCGTTTAGAAG
>JABMMV010000184.1 GCA_013205145.1 bacterium | reverse complement strand
TCATTATGGCCAAGACCGGTGCGCGCATCGACATGGGTGTTGCCATCGATACCAACAAAGAGGTGTACGACTTCTTACGTTCGGTTTCCGCAAAGTTCGGTATTGGCTTCTGGGGCCCTGGCAGCGGCATCATTCACCAAGTTGTTCTTGAGCACTACGCATTCCCCGGGGGAATGATGATTGGCACTGACAGCCACACACCAAATGCTGGTGGTCTTGGCATGGTGGCAATTGGCGTTGGTGGTGCCGACGCAGTTGACGTGATGACCGGCTTTCCTTTCAACGTACGTTGGCCAAAAGTAATTGGCATCAAACTCACCGGCACACTCTCGGGTTGGTCGAGTCCGAAAGATGTCATTTTGGAAGTTGCACGTGTGCTCACCGTTGAAGGTGGAACTGGCGCAATTGTTGAATACTTCGGCGACGGAGCCGACTCCATTTCCGCAACCGGCAAAGCAACTATTTGCAACATGGGTGCCGAAATTGGCGCAACGTGTTCAGTGTTTTCTTACGACCAGCACATGGCGAAATATCTTCAGGCAACAGGTCGCGCCGACATTGCTGCTGCAGCCGACAAAGTTGCAAGCGAACTGCGCCCCGACGATGGCGCACAATACGACCAACTCATTGAAATTGATCTCAATTCACTGAAGCCACTCATTAACGGCCCTCACTCTCCTGACCGCGCACATAAAGTTGGCGCAGGTGTAGGTGATGCTGCTCGTGAAAATAATTGGCCACTTGAAGTTTCTGCAGCACTCATTGGTAGTTGCACGAACTCTTCTTATGAAGACATCACCCGTGCAGCGTCGGTTGCACGCCAAGCAGCTGCACGTGGCTTGCGCACAAAAACAGAGCTGCTCATTTCTCCTGGGTCTGAACAAATTCGCGCCACCATCGAACGCGACGGGCTCTTGGCAGATCTTGAAGCAATTGGCGCAACTGTTCTTGCTAATGCGTGTGGTCCATGCATTGGTCAGTGGGAGCGCCATGCCGATGTCACATCAAAACCAAACAGCATTGTGAACTCATTCAACCGCAACTTCCCGAAGCGCAACGATGGTTCAGCAAACACATTGTCGTTTGTAACAAGCCCAGACACAGTTATTGCCATTGCATTGGCGGGTCGCCTCGACTTCGACCCCGCAGTTGACACCATTACAGCGCCTGACGGCACCGAAGTACTACTTGCTGCGCCAGTTGGTGAAGTTCTTCCTGCAAATGGTTACGACCCAGGCGTTGACACGTTCACACAACCACCGGCAGATGGTAGCAAAATTACTGTTGAAGTGAGCCCAACATCAGATCGCTTGCAATTACTCGAGCCTTTCACCGCTTGGGACGGATCTGACTACATCGATCTTCCTGTGCTCATGAAGGCCAAGGGCAAGTGCACTACCGACCATATTTCTGCAGCAGGAAAATGGCTCACCTATCGTGGCCACTTAGAGAACATTTCTGGCAACTTGTTCATTGGTGCAATTAATGCATTCAATGGCGCAACAGGTGAAGGCAAAGACATTACAGATGGTGGCACACGCCTTTACCCTGAAATTGCAAAACGTTATTCGCAAGCCGGAATTTCATGGTGTGCAATTGGCGATCAGAACTACGGTGAAGGTTCATCACGTGAACACGCCGCAATGGAACCACGCTTCCGCGGTGGCGTTGTTATTTTCGCTCGCTCCTTTGCTCGCATTCACGAAACAAACTTGAAGAAGCAAGGTCTTGTTCCGCTCACCTTTTCCGACCCTGCTACATACGAACTCATCGGCGAAGACGATCGCATTAGCGTGATGGGTCTTCCACCAGTTCCCGACAAGCCCATTACATGTCGCATTACAAAGGCAGACGGCTCTACTGTTGACTTCGAAACGAAGCACACCTTTAGCCCCGAGCAAGTGGAATGGTTTAAAGCAGGTTCTGCGCTCAACATCGTGCGCCAAAACCTCGCCAAGCAATAGAACCTCTCCCGGTATATGGGAGAGGCCTCACGCGGGGGGCGTGAGGCCTCTCAAC
>JABMMV010000183.1 GCA_013205145.1 bacterium | reverse complement strand
GGCATTCGCATTTTGAGGCGAGGTGACAATGCTCTCGTTGCTCTCTTTGAAAACAAATATCGCTTGCAACGCTTGGAAGCCGACGAACCAGAGCTCACTCTCACTCCTATTTTGGCCGACACCGACTCGTCAAGATAAGCGCATTACAACGAAGTAATACTGTGCACGTCTACAACACTTGGGTTGTACGTCAGTTCACCCAGTAAGTGTTCAAATTTATTTGAAAGTATCTGCGCACCACCAAAAGATGTCTCAAAAATAATTTCACGAGCTCCGCGGTTCGTTGCAAAATACACAAGCCCCTCGCGGTCGCACTCCAATAAATAAACGCGTACAGCGGCATCGCCCAATTCATCACGAATGCTAAATTCTGTTGCTTTCACCACGCGCCAGGCCCGTTGGGAATAGATACGCAATTCCACGGCAAGTTCATCGCTTTGCATTTCGTTACTTCCGCTCATACGCCACTGCAGTAATGACTCTGCATCAATATGCGATTCGGTACGAGAAGACAAAAGAAGAGGCATTTTCTCAGCCCCAGTAAGTACGCCAGTGAAGGTGAGCATTTTGCTGTGCTCGAGCGATGGAGATATTCCTTCCGATTGCATCTCGCCCACCCACGATGCAATAGAGGCAACATCGTGGCATCGCTCTAGTGATACGTATAAACCACCAGCAACAAGGTGCTGAGCAACACACTGCGACAATGGCGATGATTTTGCGGTGAGCGCATGTGGAAGTTCGGCAATGGCTGAAAAATAGCCAAACGACCCCTGTCGTCCAGACGACATCTCTTCGCGAAGCGCAACCGAAAGAACGCAACCAAATGTTTTACCTAACTGGAGTCCAGCAATTTCTACCTGACGGAACTCAACATTGGAAAGCCCCAGCAGTTGCGCAAGTTCTTTCGCCGTCGCCACTACGTCGGGGAGAAGGTCAATTCCTACAACAGTTTTTTCTGGATACTTCTGCGCTAGGAAGCACGCGACAACACCAGCACCGCTTCCCAATTCCAAAATGTCGCCAGGGGGAAGCTGAATTGCATCAAGTTCTTGTAATAGAACATTGAGATAGGGCGACACCACGTGATGAAAGAACTGAGTATTTTCGATTGATTGAAAAAAGAATGATGAGTGCAGTGGGTTCACTCGACCCGTTTGGCGCTCTTCAAAAATAGTTCTCGCAATAACTGCAGAATCTTTATTTGGTAGCCCGTGAAGGCGTTCCCAGAACTCTTCTGGTGAGCTGAAATGAGCAATATCAACACTGTCGAGAAACTCAGTGATGCTCATTGCAGAACTTTAGTGCTCAAACAATGCGGCGGAACCATCGCAACGACAATACAGAAGCTGCGAACATTGCCAACAAGCTAAGCATGGTGAAAACATCTCCGTGTTCGTTTACATTTGTTTTACGCACTACAGCTTCACTCAGCGAATCGTAAATTGACTGCAGGTCTTTCGCGGTTGCTGCAGTAAACGACTTGCCACGAGCAATATCGGCAATATTGCTCAGTGCCTGCTCATCGGGTGGTACTGGCACCACTTGTCCATCGGGAGTTGTCACTGTTCCGTCTTTTGTACCAAATGCGATGGTATTGATTTTGATGCCGAGAGATTGAGCCTCTGCAGCCGCTTCTGTATCGGGGCGACCCGTTGTTGTAGTTCCATCTGAAAGCAAAATAATGGTGCCTGCATTTTTGGTGTCGCCGCTTGGGTCGACGGCCGATGAAATGGTGTCGAGCGCGGCATAAATTGCTTCGCCAATGGCTGTTCCCGTTCCGGGCTGAAGCGCGGTTACCACCCGAGTAATGGCTGCCTTGTTGTCGGTAGCGGCAATAATCTGCCGTGCATTGCTATCGAATGCCACTACGCCAATGAGCGTGTTGCTTGGCGCTTTTGCCACAAAACGCAGTGCTGCATCTTTTGCCACTTCAATACGCGATGGCTCTACGTCAACAGCGCTCATCGACAACGACACGTCGATGGCTAACACCACTACTGCCTTGCTGCCGGCATCAATTCCATTCGTTGCCGGGCGGGCAAAACCAAAAACTCCAAGAAGTAGGGCTACCACCACAAGTGCTGCTGGCGTAGCGCTTTTCCACTTTCGTGGCCTTTCTACCAAACCCTCCAACATGCCGAGCGTGCTGAATGCAACTGCAGATTCTGCTCGCTTCTTTCCTGACAACGAGATAAGCACAAGAAGTAACGCAGGAATGATGAGCAACACAAGTCGCCATGGTTCAAGTAGGTATAACGCAATCATCGGCGATGCCCCATTGCTAAGCGTCGCTTTCGCGTGCGCAAGAAAGTTGCAAGCTGCGCCACCCAATCTTCATCGGAACAAATGGAGAGGCCGTCAGCTCGTGCCAGGCGAATATCACTAGCAATTTTTTGATGCCGCTGTTGCGCAGAGTTAGCGAAATTGTTTCGCCATTCTTTTTGTGACGTGTCAACGCGAAGTGTTTTGCCCGACTCTGCGTCGCGAAACTCAACAACTCCAACATCAAGGAACTCATGCTCACGGCGGTCGGAAACTGCAACTGCAATGACATCATGTTTTTGCGCAAGTTGCGACATCGCATTTTGCCACGGCGACTCGTCGAAGAAGTCGGAAACGACAACTACAAGACCGCGGCGTGTGCTTGCCGACAAACATTTTTCCAGCGCTTGTGTCAAAGTTCCTGCATCGTCATTGTTCTTTGCCAGTCTTCCTAGTACCTGAGCAAGTTGATGTGTACCGCTTCGTGGCATGAGCGATTCGCCAGAGCGTGCGGTAGTGATGCAACCCAAACGATTGCCGGTGTGCGAGATGAGATAGCCAAAGGCACCTGCTACATCGCTGGCCATCTGTGCTTTGGTAATTTTTGCTGTTCCAAACTTCATACTCGCTGAAGTATCTACAACTAGCCACGCTTCTAGCTCATGGTCGGCAATGGTGTCATGCACCTGTGTTTCATTGGTACGGGCGGTAGCCGGCCAATCGATGCGACGAACATCGTCGCCCTCCATATACCTACGTGTGTCACCAATTTCTGAACCCGCCCGATGCAAGAGTCCGGAATAGTCACCGTGCAAGAGCCCCGAGATTCTTCTACTGACAGGAAGTAGCGAGGGAGGCAATCGTGGTGGAGCAGAAAGCGCCATGTCACCAACCCACAGGTGCGAGCACTCGCTCGAGCAACGCAACAATGAATTCGTCTACCGACGCTCCACGAGTAACTGCATCCCACGACAAAACAAGCCTGTGGTTGAGTACGTCATAGGCAATGTCGTAAATATCTTGCACCTGCACCACGCTGTGTTTACGCATCAGCGCCAAGCCGCGACCCGCTGCTAAAAGACCAATAGTGGCTCGTGGGCTTGCACCAAATGACAACCAGCCGTCGAGCGAGTCGAACCCAAATTCGCGTGGGTTACGTGTGGCCATCACCAAACGCACTGCATAGTCTTGCACTGCATCGGGCACTGGTAACGCATTCGCCTGCAGCTGCAAAGCAATAAGTTCATCAAGCGAAAGCACCTGTTGTGGTGTACGTGATGGCGTGGAACTGCGGCGAGCAATTTCATGCTCTTCTGCAAATGTTGGGTAATCAACCGGAACACGCATGAGAAAGCGGTCGCGCTGTGCTTCAGGAAGCAAATACACACCTTCTTGCTCAATGGGGTTCTGTGTTGCAAGAACCATGAACGGCAATGCAAGTTTTGTACTGACTCCGCCAATGGTCACTTGGCGCTCGGCCATTACTTCCAACAATGCCGACTGCACTTTTGCTGGAGCGCGGTTAATTTCGTCGGCCAAAACAAAGTTCGCGAATATAGGGCCAAGCTCAATGTCGAATGACTCTTTAGATGCACGATAAATACGTGTTCCGACAATGTCGGAAGGCAAAAGGTCTGGCGTGAACTGAAT
>JABMMV010000182.1 GCA_013205145.1 bacterium | reverse complement strand
GCGAAAACCCCGATAAAGACATCAACATCTACATTAATAGCCCTGGTGGCGACATCACGGCACTTTTTGCCATTTACGACACCATGCAGTTCATTAAGAACGACATCGCCACTATTTGCCTCGGGCAAGCAGCATCGGCAGCCGCGGTGCTTTTGGCCGCTGGAACGAAGGGGAAGCGCCTAGCTTTGCCCCATGCTCGAGTTCTTTTGCATCAGCCATATGCGCAGGTTGGCTACTCGCAGGTCACCGATCTCGAGATCGCAGCCCGTGAAATCATGAGAATGCGCGACATTTTGGAAGAAATATTGGCTGATCACACGGGGCAGCCCATTGAAAGAATTCATGCCGATACCGACCGTGACTTCGTAATGGAAGCACAAGAGGCACTCGCGTATGGCATTATCGATGGAGTGATATCTAGTCGTCAGCTGACCGACCGTTCTGGGCCGATCCGCTGACCAACGTATTGGGAGGGCCTCGTGGCAAAATTCGGTGATTCAGGAGAATTGCTGAAGTGCTCGTTTTGCGGTAAATCGCAAAAACAAGTGAAGAAGCTCATCGCTGGCCCTGGCGTGTACGTGTGCGACGAGTGCATTGAACTCTGCAACGAAATTATTGAAGAGGAATTTGCTGAAACGGGCGACGTTCGTTTTGAAGAACTGCCGACACCTCGTGAAATCCGAGCCTTTCTCGATGAATACGTAGTTGGTCAGGAACAGGCAAAAAAAGTTCTTGCTGTTGCCGTGTTCAACCACTACCGACGCATCCAGCACCAAATTTCTTCGGCGGCCACACGACGTGACGACGTAGAACTTCAAAAGAGCAATATTTTAATGCTTGGGCCAACGGGCTGCGGTAAAACGCACTTGGCACAAACTCTGGCGCGCATGCTCAATGTTCCTTTTGCTATTGCCGATGCCACTGCTCTCACCGAGGCCGGTTACGTAGGCGAAGACGTAGAAAACATTTTGCTCAAGCTTCTGCAAGCAGCCGACTTCGATGTCAAAAAGGCTGAAACAGGAATCATCTACATCGACGAAATCGACAAGGTGGCGCGGAAGAGCGAAAACCCATCTATCACCCGTGATGTGTCGGGTGAAGGTGTGCAACAGGCGTTGTTGAAAATTCTTGAGGGAACTGTTGCGTCGGTGCCGCCACAAGGTGGCCGTAAGCACCCGCACCAAGAGTTCATTCAAATCGACACCACGAACGTTTTGTTTATTTGTGGTGGTGCATTCGCTGGCCTCGACTCCATCATCGAGTCACGTATTGGCCACAAGGGTATGGGCTTTCATGCAACGGTGTTGTCAAAGTCTGAGCGTGACCCAGGCGAACTATTTGCTCAAGTCTTGCCAGAAGACTTGTTGAAGTTTGGAATGATTCCCGAGTTCGTCGGCCGCTTGCCCATGATTGGCGCCGTTCATAGCCTCGACCACGAATCACTCATGAGTATTTTGACTGAACCTAAAAATGCATTGGTGAAGCAGTACGCAAAGGTCTTTGGTTTTGAAGACGTTGAATTGGAAATTGAACCCACAGCATTGCGTGCTATTGCCGATTTGGCGCTCACTCGCGGTACGGGCGCTCGCGGACTGCGTTCGATTTTGGAAGATGTGCTTCTCAATACGATGTACGAAGTTCCTGGCATGGGTGATGTTGCAAAAGTAGTAGTGACCGAAAGTTCTGTCATTGAAAAAACAGCGCCGCTCATTGTGATGCGCGGTAGCAGCAAAGCTCCTCGCCAGCGTCGCGCTGCGTCGTAACTGTTGTCAGATCGGTTGCGACAATTGTGAATTACATCGAGGCTCTTGTATATCTTGACGAGCATTCCAGCTTCGAGCGAACAGGACGAGTGGAAGATCCGTCGCTCACCAAAATTGCTGCGCTGACCAACCTTCTAGGCGAGCCACAAAGCGCATACAAAGTTGTGCATGTAACGGGAACCAATGGCAAAGGCTCTACTTCGCAAATGATTACCAAATTGTTGATGGCCCATGGACTCAAAGTGGGAACATTTGCGAGCCCGCACTTAGAGCGTATTAACGAGCGTATTTTGGTTGACGGCGAACCCATCGGCGATGCCGATTTTGCCGATCAAATAGCTGCAATTGCTGAAGTTGAAGTACTTGCTGGAGTACGCCCGTCATTTTTTGAAATTTTGACAGCAGTTGCGCTGCGATATTTTGCCGATGTTGCTGTAGACGTAGCAGTGGTGGAAGTGGGCATGCTGGGTCGTTGGGATGCCACAAATGTTGTGC
>JABMMV010000181.1 GCA_013205145.1 bacterium | reverse complement strand
CCACATGAGGCAATGGCTAGCTCGGGGCGACTCGCACCCCATGGGGCAAGACCTTTATCTTCTGCAAAAACTAAATGTAATAACTCGGTGAAGAGATGTCGTGCTTTTTGAGATCCGGCAACGTTGTGTGTTTCGTCTTTTATCCATAAGCCGCCACTTCCCTCAAAACCCAATGCATTCGACAACTCTGCATTGCGAGCAAACGGTGTTCTGCGGAACCCCACTCCGGCAATGTTTTCCACTTTCGCATCGAGGCGCTCAATGAATTCTCTGCGTTCGTTGAGTGCTGCACCATGCTGGGAGGCAAACGCATCCCACGCCAACAACTCTTGAAAACGCACGAAGGGGTTTTCCGACTCCACAGGCTGAAAGTTGTTTGCACTTGGCGTACTAGAGAAATGCAAAACGTGATGGCGGTCGTCGTTGTTGGCCTGTGGGCAACGCCACGACAATGGCTGCGCAACAGGCACCCGTGCGCCACATACCGCGCATTGCAGGCTGTCGATGACCTGCGTTTTCATATGTCTATTGTGCAGCGACGCGGGCGTTGAATTCGGTAATCAAGTTGTCCCACACTGGCTGGTAAGTACGTATATAGCGCCAGAACGACTGCGAGCGACGCGCTTCAAACACATCGAGCGGAGTACCTTGCTGCTCAACCCACGTGTAATAACCAAGGTTGAAAATGCGGTTGCGATCGCGCTCGGTGCAATCGATCATTGCATCTGTTCCAATGGCACCCATATGTTCGCCAAAAACTTCGGCCGCATCAACCGCCGTGAAGTCATTATTGAAACGACGTGCAAGAGTTTTTTTGCGCTCGCTTGGGTACAACCCGCCACCATCGGTGGCAATAGTAATGAGCACATCATCGGGCCCGTAGTTCAAAAGTTTTGCTGTTTTAATTGCCGCAATCACATTACAAATTGCTGAAAAACCGAAATGCTCTAATGCCTCTATGAGTTCAGCCGAGAGACCCAAACGAGTTGACATGTACTCTTTGCCCGCAGGGGTGTTGAACATCACGTCGAGTTCATCGGTTGCACGGTCTGACACTGCAACGACAACGTCGGTGTTCATGACGTTCTGAATGAGTGGCACATGCTTGTCGCCAATGCCTTGAATGTTGTGCTCGCCGAAACCATTTTCCAACATGGTGGGGCACTCCAACGCCTCTACCGCCACTACTTTCGTGCCATAGACGTCTTTTAGCTTGTCGCCAGCAGCAATGGTTCCGGCACTACCTGTTGCTGAAGTAAATGCTGCGAGGCGCAAGTTTTTATTGGCCGAATTTTCACGGAAATGCTCATAAATATGAGCCAATGCCGTACCCGTTACTGCGTAGTGACCCACGTGGTTTCCGAATTCGCAGAACTGGTTCAAAATGAAATTTTCTGGATCTTTGGCCATCTCGTTACATGCGTCGTAAATTTCTTTCACGTTGCTCTCGGTGCCAGGCGTACGCACAATGTCAGAAGGGTCGGCTACCCACTTATCGAGCCAATCGAATCGTTCTTGCGACATGCCAGCAGGCAACACTGCAACGCCACGA
Source organism: bacterium (assembly GCA_013205145.1). Taxonomy (GTDB): domain Bacteria; phylum Actinomycetota; class Acidimicrobiia; order Acidimicrobiales; family Ilumatobacteraceae; genus F1-20-MAGs119. The sequence goes on along the minus strand of JABMMV010000181.1, from coordinate 750 downwards.
CTTCCCAAAATACGGCTAATGGCAATTCCGCCGCGCGCATAGTTGCCTGTACTTGGCCACACTGCACGATGGCGCGTGGGGTCGAATTGACCCGTAATGACTCGTGGCACGAAGCATGAGAAAGCAGCAAGCACCTTGTGTGCTGTGATCATTGGGAAGCGGTCGCCGAAGGCAACAACAATGGGGCTTTCCACGCCGGTGAGAGCTTGCGGCAGCACCACATAGTTGGGCACATCTACCCTGTTGCCGTCCATGTCGTTATACCAATGCACCCGAAAGAGGTTGCGGGCATCGGGCGCATCTTTGTGAACACCAGCGGTGATGCTCGCGGGAATTGTTGAAGGGTCAGCAAGTTGAGCAAAGGTGGGAAGAACAATTTTCTGTACAGCAAAGCGTTTCACGCTGTTGGCAAGCGCCTTTTCGTCGACCACCGTGTTGGCGAGTCCGAGCTGAGTAATGAGAGCCTCTGGGGAGAGGCCCGAGACACTGGCAGATTGCTGGGTTATTGTCACTTTTACATTCTGTCAAAGAAATTCCCAGCCCTTTGCCTTCATTGACCAAAATCTCTGAATCTTTGCCATTTTCGTGACTCTTCCCGATCTCTGGGTAACCTTCCACCGTCGCCGACGTAGCCCAATGGCAGAGGCACGGCGCTTAGGACGCCGCCAGTGCGAGGTCGAGTCTCGCCGTCGGCACAACATCTGACCCCGCGAATAACATCCGACCTTGCCACGCCGGGGTTGCTGATTG
>JABMMV010000180.1 GCA_013205145.1 bacterium | reverse complement strand
CCCAAATATTCGCGAGCCAGTCATTGCGGCTGTATTCAATGACACGGCATTGCTGATGTTTTTTGGCTCTACTAATTCAGTAACCAAACCACGTCGTGCAGGGTTATCGAACGCATTCACTACGCCTAGAACGAGTGACAATGCGTACACCGCTATTAATGAAATGTTGTTCGTTAGGTCGAGCACGCCAAGAACAATTGCCTGCAGTGCTAGCCCGCTTTGCGTGAACAGCGTGAGGCGCAAGCGGTTGTAACGATCGGACAGCGCTCCTGCCCATGCACCCAACAACAACATGGGCAAAAACTGAAACATCACGTTTAAGCCGAGGTCAGTTGCTTTTCCTGTGAGGCGATAAATGAGTAACGACGACGCAGTGAATTGCATCCAGGTGCCGATATTGCTGACCAGCAAGCCGCTGAAAAAGAGTTTCGCATTACGCGTCTCTAGCGAACGGAAGGTATCGGCCATGCGGGTGCTCAATCGTCAAGCTTCAAAGCAGCAATGAATACATCTCCTGGCACTTCTACACGACCAATAGATTTCATTTTCTTCTTGCCTTCTTTTTGCTTTTCGAGCAACTTGCGCTTACGCGTAATGTCGCCTCCGTAGCATTTCGCCAAAACGTCTTTGCGCTTTGCTTTCACGGTTTCACGAGAAATGACTTTGCCGCCAATAGCTGCCTGAATAGGTACATCGAACATTTGGCGTGGAATGAGTTCCTTCAACTTCTCGCACATTCGACGCCCGTATTCGAAGGCGCGATCGCGGTGCACAATGGTGCTGAAAGCGTCGGCTGCAATGCCGTTCAGCAAAAGATCTACCTTCACCAAGTGTGATTCGCGGTATCCATCGAGTTCATAGTCGAGGCTGGCGTAACCCTGCGAGCGGCTCTTCATCTGGTCGAAGAAGTCGACCACCACTTCTGCAAGCGGAATGGCATAACTCAACTCCACGCGATCGGGCGAGAGGTATTCAATTTTGAGCATCTCTCCACGCCGCATCTGACACAACTCCATGAGAGTTCCGGTGTAGTCCTTTGGCGTAACAATGCCCACTTTGAAATACGGCTCTTCAATGCGCGCAATATTTTGCGTAGGTGGAAGCGAAGCAGGGTTGTCGACCAGTTGAATTTCACCATTGGTTTTGTGCACTCGATACTCCACCGACGGTGCAGTTGCAATGAGAGCCAAGTTGAACTCGCGCTCCAAACGCTCTTTCACAATTTCCATGTGCAAGAGCCCGAGGAAGCCACAGCGGAATCCGAACCCGAGTGCACCAGAGCTCTCTGGTTCATAGGTAATAGATGCGTCGTTCAGTTTGAGCTTTTCCAAACTGTCGCGCAGGTTCTCGAAATCGTCGCCGTCAATTGGGTACAAACCGCAAAACACCATTGGCTTCGGGTTGTTGTAACCAGGTAAGGCTTCTGCAGCTGGCTCGCCCGAACGTGTAACAGTTTCACCGCTTCGTGCTTCGCCCACATCTTTAATGCCTGCAATGAGGTAGCCCACTTCTCCGGGCCCAAGTTCTGTAACAGGAGTTGGCACGGGTCGACGCACACCAATTTCAATTGCCTCGTGAATTGCACCGGCTTGCATGAAGAGCAATTTGCCTTTGGCGTCGAGTGTGCCTTGCATCACGCGAACACTGCTCACTACTCCGCGGTACTGGTCGTATTGGCTGTCGAAGATGAGCGCTTGCAGCGGCAACGTAGGGTCGCCTGTTGGCGGCGGAATGCGTTCCACGATGGCATCGAGTAATTCGGGAACACCTTCACCAGTTTTTGCAGAGATGCGCAAAATATCTTCTGCAGGAATGCCGAGCACGCGTTCAATTTCATCGGCGTAGTACTCGGGGTTTGCTGCGGGCAGGTCGATCTTGTTCAACACCGCAACAATTTCCAGATCATTTTCCAAGGCCAGATAACAGTTGGCCAACGTTTGTGCCTCAATACCTTGAGCCGCATCGACCACTAACACCACACCTTCACAAGCGGCTAAAGAACGGCTGACTTCGTAGCCAAAGTCGACGTGCCCAGGGGTGTCGATGAGGTGCAAGACCGAGCCTTTCCAGTCGACCCGCACGTTTTGGGCCTTAATAGTGATGCCCCGCTCGCGTTCCAGGTCCATGGTGTCGAGGTATTGGGCGCGCATATCTCGCACCTCAACGGCATTGGTGAGCTCCAAAATACGGTCGGAAAGGGTGGACTTACCGTGATCGATGTGGGCAATAATTGAAAAGTTGCGTATGCGAGAGAGATCCATGAGTTGTGAGAATTCTACTGTCGTGGTTGGGTACTGGGCATCACGCTGTTAGTCTTTGCGACCATGGCAAACATCAAGAGCCAAAAAAAGCGCATCCTTACCAACGCCAAGAGCCAAGAGCGAAACAAGGCAGTTAAGAGCGAACTTCGCACTCGTGTGAAGACGGCTACCTCCAGTGCAGGAACAGCAGAAAGTGCTGAAGACGTTCGCATGGCTATGAAGCGCCTCGATAAGGCTGCCACGAAGGGGATCATCCACCCCAACCAGGCTGCTCGTCGCAAGAGCCGCCTCATGAAAAAAATTAACGCTGCCGGCTAATTGCCCTATTGCGTCTTGCGCCGCCAGCCAACCTGCTGAGTCGCGCCACTAATACTTCCATGACCAGTTCTTCTGGCCAATCTCGTTGACCTCGTAATTGCACATCTGCATCGGCGATGAGCACAATGCCCTGAGTAATGGCATCGCTTCCCAATTTTTCAGCCTGCTGCATTGCTTTGCGCGCCGGGAACTCACTGCGAATGCTCAGTAGGGCCATTGCATCGGCAGCTGAAGAAACACCAGCACCGTCGAGGCGCGCGAAGCGCTCGAAGTGCCTGTGCAACAACACCATTACTTGTAATGGATGCATCTCGCCGGCGTGCATGAGGCGGTGCAGCACCTTCAGCGCTTCTCCGGTGTTCCCTGTGTCGATTGCGTCGGTGAGATGCCATGGCGCAGTAGAGCCTGACTCGCCGAGAAAAATAACGACATCGTCGTAGGAAAGCTTTTTGTCTGTTCCGTAAGTAGAAAGCAATGTGTCGATAATGCCCGGGAAGCGGCCAGTGTCGTTGCCCAAGGTTTCATTGATTGCTGAAATAGCGTGGGGGTCGAGGCGCAAACCAGCGAGTTCTAATTGTTCACGGAACCACAGTTCACGCTCTTTGGGCTTTTGAGAGACCGTGGTAGCAACTGTAGAGCCGCCCGCCTTTTTAATGGCGTCGAGAACAGACTTCGCAACGGCGCCTGTTGCAGTGAAAATAATATCGGTAGCAGCAACGGGGCTGGCAAGATACGCAACTAGAGGTTGCAGCCCGTCGACTTTTGGCACATTGATGTGGCGTAGTACCACAACACGACGCTCGGTAAATAGGGCCAAGGTGTTTGCGGCATCGACTGCTGCACGTACTGCGGCATCGACCTCTTCCACCGTCGATTTTTCTGCGTCGTAGTCGTCGAGCATGAGCGACCTGTCGCCATCGCCAATGAGTTCATGTACGCGTGTGCCAAGTTCTTCCAATACAAGCGATTCATCGTCGCCGGTAATGAGATAAATCGTCACCCCCCTAGTGTCGCACAGCGCTGTCCGATGACCGCCACCCACCACACCCAGCGCACTCCAAAGCGCATCGGGAGCATCACCACGTCGCCCAACCCCGTGCCAATAACCCCTGCGAAAAGACACAACGGAAGCCCCACCAACATGACAACGCCAGCAACAGGCACCGCAAAAAGATTGGTGATGAGACCAATGGGGCTCAGGCGCCCAAAGACCAAGTACAGGGGCAACGCAGTTCCTATTTGAGCTGCTGTCGTTGTTGCAAGTGGTAGCGCAACAAGATTTGGCATTCGGCACTTACGGAATGCGCGCTGAAGAGGTGCAGTAAGAACAATGAGACCCGCTGTTGCGCCAGACGACATCCAAAAGCCCACTTGCCACATCAACATGGGGTCAATAACAACAAGCCCCGCAACGCATAGCGCGAGCACCACTAAAGATTTCACTTTCCAGCCTGCAGTAAAGCAGAGCACCGTAATAGCTGCCATTGATGCGGCGCGGAGCACCGATGGTTCTGCACGCGTGAGCACAGTGAACCACGCCAATACAGAAAGTGTTGCAACGAGCCGTGTGCGAGGTCGCATTCGCGTCAGCAGCGGCGCAGCACCCGCTAACACAAATGCAATGTTTTGACCCGATACAGCTGTGAGATGCGACAGCCCCGAGTCGCGAAAGGCACTGAGCATTGCACGTGGCTGATTGCGATCATCACCAATAACGAGACCCAAAAAGAGTGCTGCTTCATTGGCCGGCAAACGCGATGCACCAAAAGCGAGTAAGCGGCGAATGCGATTAGTCGCTCGAGTGAAAGCAGACCCATCGCTCCATGTTGATGCCACTTTCACATTCGACAGTTGCCCAACAATGTGCTGTGTTGCACGACGATGTTTTTGTGATGGCGAAACTTCACTGCGTTCGCCAGAGAGATGCACCGACTCGCCCGCTAAATGTTGAGCTACTCGCCGTGCGCTACCGCCGTACAGAGTTGCCTGGTATCGCCAACCTTGCAGTATGAACACTGCTCGCACTGCAGAACTACGACTCTCAGCATTTACCAATACTGGGTCTGTTACCAAAGTGGCGACTCCAGCAAAACTCCCCATTGGGGCTTGTTCCACTTTCTTCCACTCCACCTGACAACGCAGTACGAGGAACACCACAAACACGCTGCAGGCGAGTACGACGAGCAAAACACGATGAAACCACCATTGGGCCGTGTGGGTCTCGTACGATTGACCCATGAGCACACCTGAACTACGCACGAAGCGTCCGCGCATCGTGCCCGATGGCATTGTTGCTCATAAGCGTGACCTCGCCCAACGCGGCGGGTTCGCTGCGGTAGGTATTGCTGCTGCTGTGTCGCTCATTGGTGCCATCGTTCTTGCTCTCACCAGTAGTGCATTTTTTGGAGCCATCGGTTTCATCGCAATTACTTGCGGAGTGCCGCTTCTTCCCATAGTGGGTCTGCCTGCTCGCACGGGTGCTATGCGTTGGCTTATTGCCATTGTGGGAAGTGCCGCTATTTGGTGGTGGGTGGGGCAACTCTCTGCTGCACGCGTGCGCAAACTTGCTGTTGCCAGTTGGGCCGATTGGGCAAAAGAGTTCGGCTTATATGCAGCAGCTCTTGTGATCGGCGTTATTTTTGCTTTGCTCATTGCCGCAAAGTCTTTGGGTGCCTTGTAATTTCTACAACGCAACAAATGGCTTCATTGCTGCAAGTTTCCCATCGCCAATTCCGGGCACCTTCAAAAGATCTTCTGCTTTGCTAAATGGCCCATTCTTTGTGCGAAAGGAAACAATTGCTTTCGCAGTAGATGGCCCCACACTTGGCAATGCTTCCAATTCGAGGGCAGTAGCCGTGTTGATGTTGATGAAAGCACTTTTGATTGATGTTGGCGTTGCGCCAACTGTTCCCGCAGCACTTGTTGATGACGGAGAACCGACGGCTGCTGGCGGTTTTCTTCGCACAGCAACCGTGGTGTGAGGCTTCTGGCTTGAACGCGCAGGAATATATACCTGCTCGGCATCGAGCAATGGAAGCGCCAAGTTCACTGCTGCAGTATCGGCACTTGCCGTCACACCACCTGCCGCATTCACCGCGTCAATGACTCGGGCATTGGGTTTCAAGCGATACACACCCGGCTTCTTTACTGAGCCCGCAACATGAACAATGACTTCACGAGTACTGAGCGTGTTTATTTCCACCAGCGACGAAATTGGCCCCTCGCCGACAACGGTTGTGAATGGTGAGGTACTCACACTAGAAACACTCACGAAGGGCAATGAGTTTTCTAACGGTGGTGCAGGTGCTCGCAGCAACCACCATGCGCCCACACACACCACCGCCACAGACCCTGCCGTGGCGAATGCCCGTGCTGGGCCGTACCACTTAACGAAGTGGGAACACTTTTCTTCAAGACGTTTGAGGTATTTCATACCTTCGTGTGTGCATTACCCACCCGAACGTGGCAACTACTTAAAAAAGAGCAGCGGTGAGTTGCCTGCGGTATTTCGCAGTGCGTGGGTCGTCGGGGCCCATTGTTTCCAAAATATCTACATATTTTTGACGCGCCACTTCATCGGCCTTGACCGTTGCAAGTAGGGAAACAAGTTGAGTATCGAAATCGTCAACAGGGTCGAGAGCCAAACGAGCAGATGCGGCAACTTTGCGCACGTCTTCGTTTTCAGGTACACGTGCCAACAATTGCAAAGCTTCAGTGCTGCGATCGGTGTGCACCATGATGCGTGCCATAGCAACAACTGCTTCACTGTTTCCGGGCTCAATGGACAATGCAACGCGCAGGCTTTCTTCGTCGCCCGCATCGAGAAGACCGCGCATCATTTGGCTCTCTGGCGAAGGTAAAAGCACATCAATAAATTTCTGCACTACTTCTTCTGGTTGCGCACCCATGAAACCATCGAAAACCTTGCCGTCTTTCAATGCATACAGCGCCGGCACCGACTGCAATTGGAAAGCCTGGGCAATTTGCGGGCTTTCGTCTACATTGACGCGCACCAAATGCACTTGGCCTTGCGTGGCAGCAACCACTTTTTCCACCATGGCGCTAAAGGGCGGGCATGCTGGCGACCGTGGAGACCAGAGGTCGACCACAACAGGGATGGAGGCCGAGCGCTCGAGCACTTCGGCTTGAAATGTGGCCTCGGTGACTTCAATTGCCATATATATGACGCTATCGGCATCCGCATACGTCGCATCACGCCCCGAGTGACTAGTTTTCATAGCGCATGACTAATGAATTGCCCACTGGGCTCACCCCGGAAATTGTCGCTTGGTTTGCCGCAAATATTGATGGCGTCACCGCTCCCTTTCATTTCGAGATGATTGCGGGTGGACACTCGAATCTCACCTTTGGCGTCACCGACGCAAACGGCAAACGGTACGTATTGCGCCGCCCGCCACTTGGCCACATGCTCGCGAGCGCTCACGACATGGGCCGCGAATACAAAATTATTGCAGCACTCAGCAAGAGCAATGTTCCCGTTGCTCCAGCACTCGGGTTTTGCACCGACCCCGCAGTAAGTGAAGCACCGTTTTATGTGATGGATTTTGTAGAGGGCCACATTGTTCGTGAGCCTGAAACTGCAGCACAGGTATTTACGGTTGAAGCCCGCCGCCACGCCAGCGAGTCGCTCGTCGACACCATGGCCGCTATTCACGCCACCAACCTTGTTGATGTTGGTCTCGACAACCTCGGTAAGCACGAGGGTTACATTGAACGGCAACTGAAGCGCTGGTACGGGCAATGGAATGCGCAAAAGACTCGTGAACTTCCAACAATCGACCGCGTGCACGATGAATTACTCAAACGCATTCCACCACAAGGTCCTGCCACTTTGGTACACGGCGACTATCGCCTCGACAACTGCATGATGAGTAGCAGCGGAGACGTTGTAGCAGTTCTCGACTGGGAAATTTGCACGCTTGGCGACCCACTCGCCGACCTTGGGCTACTCATGGTGTATTGGACCGGCCCCGGAGATGACCCAAGTGCGTGGGCAGGCCAATCAACAACCATTGAAGGGTTTTACAATCGCGCCGACCTTGCAACTCGCTACGCACAAGTTTCCGGCAGAGACGTTTCACATATCGACTTTTACGTGGCCTTCGCCTTTTGGAAACTCGCCTGCATCTTGGAAGGCGTATATGCCCGCTACTTAGGTGGCGCACTAGGTGAACGCAGCGCTGAAGAACTTGAGCCCTATGACCAACAAATACTTGCAGCGGCTGCAAATGCAGAAATGATTTTGGAGACCTTGAAGTGAGACCACCTTTACGCATCGACGGCGAATTGCCCACGCTGCAGGAACCTGTTCTTATTGTCATGCTCACCGGCTGGATCGACGCTTCCGCCGCAGCGTATGGAGCAATGGAGGCCATTAAAAAAGGCACTGATGCGAAACGCATTGTTACCTTTGACCCCGACAGCTTCATTGACTACCGCGCACGACGGCCCCTGATGGAATTACGTGACGGGAAGAGCAACAAACTTGTGTGGTCGGCGCCCGAAATGTACGCAGGCAAAGACGACAACGATAGAGATGTGCTCATTTTGTGCGGGCCAGAACCCGATACTGCGTGGTTGTATTTTGCCGATGTGGTGGGCGATCTCTGCCTCAAGCTCGGCGTTGTAAAAATGTTTGGCATTGGTGCATACCCATTTGCTGCACCTCACACACGGCCGCCACAGTTGTCGTGCACTTCCCCATCAGAGGTTGCACTTGCAGAAGTTCCTTTCATTAAAAGCTCAGCCGATGTTCCTGCGGGCATGGAATCGGTATTGGAACATGCATTGCAAGAACGAGGCATTCAAGCACTCGGCCTATGGGGTCAGGTACCGCATTATGTTGCAGCCATGCCCTACCCCGCTGCTTCTGCTGCTCTTGTAGGTGCTGTGCAAATGGTTGCCGGACTTTCCATTGATGTTGCCGACCTTCGCGCAGAAGCAGTGCTGCAACGCGAACGCATTGACAAATTGGTGTCGGGCAATGCTGAACACTTGCAAATGGTGCAGCAACTCGAGGCTGCTTTTGACGAATCGGTATCGGCTGGAAACATCATTGCCGATTCACATTCGCCGGCCTCTGGTGAAGCCATTGCAGATGAAATTGAATCTTTTCTGAGGGAACAAAACGATTTAGGTAATTGATACATCACACATTGGGGGAACAATGACTATAAGCAACGACATTTCGCAACTGCTCTCACTTCAGGGGAAGCACGCAGTGGTGACCGGCGCCGCAACTGGCATTGGTGAAGGTATTGCAGAAGTATTTGCCGCAGCTGGTGCAATGGTAACCGTTGCTGACCGCGATGGCGTTGGGGCACAACGTGTTGCATCGGCAATTGGTGGTCGCGCGGTGCAAGTTGACCTCACGAGTGAAAATGAAGTTCTTGATCTTATTAATGGCATGGCGCAAGTCGACATTGTGGTGAATAATGCGGGCAGCTACTTCGATGTGGGGCCAATTCTTGACCAAAGTATTGAAAGTTGGCGCCGTGCAATGGACAACAACCTCACCACGTGTTACTTGGTGAGTAGAGCTGCTGCGCGACGCATGATTGATGCCGGTAACGGTGGCTCCATTGTCAACATTTCTTCTGTCGACGGGCTTCTTCCGTGCATGGGAACCGGATACGACACCGCTAAGGCTGCTGTTATTCAATTCTCTCGTTCGCTCGCTGTAGACCTTGCACCGCACAATATTCGCGTGAACAACATTGCTCCTGGCCACATCATGGTGGAAACATTGCGGAAAATGAAAGACGGCGAAATTCCTGCTCTCTGGCCACAAAAGCATGAAAAGACTGGCCTCATGAACGACCTCACCAAGGCTCGTTCGGCAAATATTCCCCTCGGCCATTCGGGCGTGCCCAGCGATATTGGCAATGCGGCCCTTTTCCTTGCCAGTGAAGCCGCCACCTACATCACCGGCGTTACCTTGCCTGTTGATGGCGGTTGGTTGCTCATCTGATTTCACCGTCATCTATAGTTTGCTCAGCCACAACGTGAATGGGGAAATATGAAAGTAGATGGCGGAATTGCACTCGACCTACACCAATCGGTGCAGTCAGCAAAAGATGCAGAAGCAGCTGGTTATTCCGGTGCGTGGACGGCAGAAACCAACCATGACCCGTTCTTCCCACTTCTTCTTGCTGCAGAACACACCTCGCAAATAGAACTTGGCACCTCTATTGCCGTCGCATTTGCGCGCAACCCAATGACCCTTGCCAACATTGGTTGGGACCTTCAGTCGTATTCTCGCGGGCGATTCGTTTTGGGCCTCGGTAGCCAAATTAAACCACACATCACTAAGCGATTCAGCATGGAGTGGACCCACCCAGCAGCACGCATGCGCGAAATGGTGTTGGCTATTCGAGCCATTTGGGACACATGGCAAAACGGAACCAAATTGGAATTCCGTGGTGAGTTTTACACGCACACCCTCATGACCCCATTCTTCACACCGAACCCCAACGATATTTCTGAGTATGGGGTGCCGAAAATTTTCTTAGCCGGCGTGGGTGAACTCATGACCGAAGTTGCTGGCGATGTGTGTGACGGCTTTATTTGTCACGGCTTTACAACCGAAAAGTATTTGCGAGAAGTCACTCTTCCTGCTCTTGCTCGTGGGCGCGCAAAGGCCGGCAAAACAATGGAGGGCTTCGAAATTGTCGGGCCATCATTCGTTGTGACTGGGAGCAACGATGAAGAGTTGGAAGCAGCATCTATTGGCACACGCCAGCAAATTGCCTTCTACGGCTCAACGCCGGCCTACCGCGGAGTGCTCGACATTCACGGGTGGGGTGGCCTGCAAGACGAACTCAACACACTCTCGAAAGCCGGCAAATGGGTCGAGATGGGAGACGTCAT